>CABUZU010000124.1 GCA_902496125.1 uncultured Lachnospiraceae bacterium | reverse complement strand
TTTCCATTTACTTTTACAGCTTTTAAATTCTCATCAGTTACTGTCATCGTTTGAGCCAAACAATACGTTTTTCCATTTTCAACTCCACTAATTTTAGGTGCAGTTACATCATTTCCAATATTTTTATAAGTTAATGTAGTTGTTTCTGAATTTCCAAATTTATCCGTTAATCGAATGGTATAAGTTCCATTTTGAGTAATGGTATACGGATAATAATTATTTACTTTTGCTATTTCTGTATAATCCTTATCTCCTTCTCTCATAATTTCACATTTTGCCATTTCATTGGCTTCGTTTGTTTTCTTCATCATAATAAAGATTTGATTACTCTTTATTTCTTTTTGGGTATCTACATTTCTTACATCAATGCTAAAATCTCCACCCTCATATTTACATGTAATGGTTACCTTTCCAGTTGTCATGGATTTCGATGCTCCATCTTCTTTTCGAGTTTTGGTTACTACTGTATAAAACTGAACTTCTTTTTTATCTGCTAAGTTTGTAAAAACATCTTTTAAATCTACTAAAACTCTATCTCCTGTCAGATCTAACTTGGTTGTTTTCCCATCTTTTACCATGTAATATTCATACTTGTAGCTAATACTATGGTATTTCTCATAGTCTTGATAATTTATCGGACGATCTATTGGAATAATAACGTAGGGGTCTCTTAATAATCCATCCTGAAGCTCTTTTGTCGTGGTATAAAGCTGCACTTTACCATCTCCAAGATTGGTAATGGTTCTTGTAGTACTATAAGTATCAAAACTTCCCATCTTGGTATAAAGATTATAATAAAAACCTTTGACTTCTGGATAAGATACTTTAATTGTAATCTCATAGGTCGCATCGCTATTTACTGTGCTAAATAAATATCTCTCCGCATAAGCTACATTGTTATTGGTCTTTCCTGCGTCCCTTTTTATAAATTCTATTTCATCTCCGTTTGCTTTTATTGATGTCACTTTATAATACTTTCCAGTATCATATACCGTAGGAAATTCTAGTGTAATCCAGCCGCCTTCTGGTACATCAAATTTTACATCTTTACCTGATTCACTTGTTATTTCCTTTAGGCTATAATCATAATCTTTTTGGCTATAAGTTACGACATCTTTATTAGTAGGTTCAATATTCCAATTTAATTTGATGTTTGCTTTATTATAATAATTTGCATAAATCTTTTTCTCAGCTGATTTTTCATAGGTTTCAAATCCTGGATCTTCTCCTACCCTATGATCCATATATTCATCGCCTTTTATAGGTTCAACATAATTAAATCCTAAACTTGACATTAAGTCAGATAAAGGTTTGTTGGTATAGGAATAAAAAGTATGACTTGAATCTTTAGGAGTTGGAAGATTTCCTGAATGTGTATAAGTTTGTTTTCCATCCTGTATTGTGTACTTAATCTCTGAAAAATCACCTACTTCAAAAGCATATAGCATCTTTTTTGACCCTGAAAGACGAAGTCCATCTTTATCTACTGTTAAAAAATAATCGTTTTCTTTATTATCAATAATTGAATATGTGTAGTTCCCTTCCTTATTTACTCTCCATTCTGTTTTACTACTTTTAGAAAATTCTAATTCGCCTTTACTACGCACAATATTTAAATAATATTTTGTACTATTGTATTCAAGATAAATATAGTAATTACTGCTTTTTTTCTGAAATTTTAAACCATAAGCTCTATATTTTGTCGTGCCATCTGATTCTTTTCCTTTTGGGTGTAAAACCAATGTACCTTTATCATAGCTTCCATATCCTTTTAGTTTTAAATTATCAAAAGAAACTCCTGAGGTCGTATTACTACTATCTGAGAATCTTGACATATCTGGAAAATAATACATATATCCCGTATCTTTACCAGCAAAATAATAAGTATGACTCGTATCATTTAAATCTACTCCACTGATATAACCGGTTACATCACAATAATATGAATACGCCATCACCGATTTAGGGGTAAAAATAAAAATAAGACAAACCATAAATAAAATACCTAATAATTTTTTCTTCATTGTCTTTTCTCCTTTCTATTTTATTGTTGGAATATATTCCAACAACTATATTGTATAATATACCATACACTCTTACAAATTGCAAGTAATTTTGATAAAAAAACACTTGACATTTAAGCAACAAATAGTTATAATTCAAACAGTTCGAATTATAACTATTTGTTTTCATGGAGGAAAAATGGAAGATTCATTACATTATTTAATTTTGGCAAATCATATGCTTGTACAAAAAGGATTGCTAGATGGACTAAAGGACACTGGCTTAACCATAGGACAACCAAAAGTTCTTGATTACCTAAAATATCATAATGGCAGCAGTCAAAAAGATATTGCACAGGGGTGTTTTTTAGAAGCTGGGTCTTTAACATCTATTTTAAATCGAATGGAAGAAAAAGGATTAATCGAAAGAAAAACGTTAAATGGTAATAGGCGTACCTATCACATTTTTCTAACAGAAACAGGAAAAGAACGTTTAAAATCAGTAGAACAAACTTTTACTAAAATCGAAAATCAAGCTCTATGTGGAATCTCTGAAGAAGAAATCAAAAATTTTATGATAACTTATAAAAAAATATATGAAAATCTAATGAAAGAAAGGAAATAAACAATTATGAACAGAAAATATCCAAATCTTTGCAAACCAATTACACTTGGAAAAGTAACTTTTAAAAATAGAATGTTTTCTGCACCAATGGGAGGAACTGATATTACTAATGACGGTTGTATCGGTCCTAAATCTAGTGCATTTTATGAACTTCGTGCAAAAGGTGGATCAGGTGCTGTGACTGTTTCCGAATGTATGGTTCATCCAAAGACTGATGGAAGTCATGCTTATCATTTAGACCCTTCTATTTTAAATTCACTTGCAAATGCAGCTTATACAGCCGATGCCATTCGACGTCATGGTTGCATTCCCTCCATCGAATTATCACATTCAGGAATGTACGCTGGAACTTATATGACTGATAAAACGAAACAAAAGGAAATGTGTCAGTGGGGACCTTCTGCTTGTGTAAGACCAGATGGCGTCCAAGTAAAGGAATTAACTCATGAAATGATAGCAGATATTGTAGATTCCTATGCGAAAACTTCTAAAATGGCAAAGCGTGCAGGATTTGAAATGATTATGATTCATGGTGGTCATGGTTGGCTCATCAACCAGTTCTTATCCCCAATGTTTAACCACAGACAAGATGAATATGGTGGAAGTTTAGAAAATCATTGTCGATTTGCAATTGAAGTACTAAAGGCAGTAAGAGAAGCTGTTGGTCCATTTTTCCCTATTGAATTTCGTATGAGTGGTTCAGAATTTGTAAAAGAAGGATATGACTTAGAAACAGGTATTGAAATTGCTAAAATTTTAGAGCCTTATGTAGACCTTTTACATGTATCAGCAGGAACTTATCAACGAACATTTGGTGATACACACCCCTCCATGTTTAAAGAGCATGGTTGTAATGTTTATTTGGCAGCAGAAATCAAAAAACATGTTAAGGTTCCAGTAGCTACTCTTGGTGGATTAAATGACCCAACACAAATGGAAGAAATTATCGCATCTGGAAAAGCTGATGTAGTAGAAATGGCAAGAGCACTTTTAGCAGACCCTTATTTACCATCTAAGGTGATGGAAAATAGAGATGATGAGATTGTACGTTGTTTAAGATGTTTTACTTGTATGGCAGAACGTGCAGCAACATCTACTAGAAGATGTACAGTCAATCCACTTATTGGACGTGAAATAGAAGGAGATGTGATTTATCCAGCACCTGTAAAGAAGAAAGTATTAATTGCAGGCGGTGGACCTGGTGGATTATATGCAGCCTATACAGCAGCTAAGCGTGGACATGAAGTTATTCTTTGTGAAAAAGAAGCTCAGTTAGGTGGTATTTTAAAGAGTGAACAAGCCCTTCCATTTAAATATGAAATGTATCAGCTTACAGAAGTTTATGAAAAAATGGCAAGAGATGCTGGAGCACAGATTCGATTAAATACCGAAGTTACAAAAGAATATGTGGAAAAAGAAGAACCAGATGCATTAATTATTGCAGTAGGTTCTAGACCACTCATTCCACCAATTAAAGGAATTGATGGAGAAAATGTCATTGTTGTAAATGATTATTATAAGAAAAAAGAAGAATGCAAAGATAAAGTAGTAGTATTTGGTGGCGGACTTGCTGGATGTGAATGTGCAATTCATCTTGGAATGGAAGGAAAACAAGTAGAACTTGTTGAAATGAGAGAAGAGTTAGCACCAGATGCAAATGTTAGACACAGACCATTGTTATTAAAAGAAATTGATAAATATGTAAATGTGCACACAGGACTTCGTGGAATAGAAATAACAAAAGATGGCGTTTTATGTGTAGATAAAGAGGGAAAAGAAGTATTAGTACCAGGAGAAACTATTATCTGTGCATTAGGACAACGTTCAAGAACCGATGTAGTAGAAGCATTACGTGATTGTGCACCTTATGTTTCTGTAATTGGAGATGCAGAAAAGGTAGCAACTATCACAAATGCAGTATATCGTGGATATCATACCGCTTTAGATCTATAATAAAAAGAACCAACTCTCTGTAAAAAGGAGTTGGTTCTTTCTTTGTTTTTATTTTGTCTTAATTACTTTTGTCTTACTAAATGAACTATAATACTTGCCATCTTTTAAGGTTTTATAAGTGCGAAGACGAACATAGTAAGTTGTTTTTGAAAGAGCAATTGTTTTGAGGGAATAAATCTTTTCATAACTCTTAAAATACCCACAATCATATTCACAACGCATAAATCGATAGCCATCTTTTTTTAGTGTAGCAGGTTCACAATCGTCAAAAGAGACAATCATAGAAGTAATGGAACGAACAATGAACGGAGAATCCGTTTATCCGGATAAGACACCAGAGGTAGCAATTGGTTATGCAAAAAGTAGCGAATTTACGCAGAGAGAATTAGAAGCACTTCGTGTAATGACTAGAGGAGTTTCTAATGCAGAGATTGCAAAAAAGTTATCCATATCTGAGAGTACCGTAAAGCAACATATTCGTCATATGATGGAAAAGACTGGATGTAAAAGCAGAACAGAACTTGCAATTGAAGCAAGGGTTAGTGGAATTGCTGTGGATATTTAATGAAATAATACTTTCGTGTCATGCATATTTTCTAATTTAAAGGTATA
>CABUZU010000123.1 GCA_902496125.1 uncultured Lachnospiraceae bacterium | reverse complement strand
TTTTTCCATCTAATTGCTTTTTAGTAATCGTTGTACTGCTACTAATATAATATAAATTCTTTACTAAAAAATCATAATCCTGCAATTGCTTTTTTGTATAGACCTTAAGCTTATCCACGGAATAGTCCTCTTTTTGCTCTTTTGTTTGTTCTTTTGTTTGTTCTTTTGTACTTTCTTTCGTTGTTTGTGCAACGGAATTTTCCATTGCCAGTGCATAATTTTCCTGTTCTTCTATCATATGCTCTACATCGCTATCTTCATATTCCCTACTTATTTCGACATAGGGAAACTGAAGATTCAAGAGCCTAAGATATTGCTCCTGAACCTTTTGCCATATAATCGGCAATCCTCCAAATGAAATATATACTCCCATTCCAATTACAAACAATCCTGCAAATAGAACGGTACTTCTTCGAAATCTATGCAAATAATCACCTCAGATTTTAAACCTTCTTTTTTTACCCGACATCTCTTAATTAATGTATGTCCAAGCATTTAAAATCATGACAACTTCATAAAAGCAATATTTAGCCCTTCTGATACCGTATAACTTAATCTCTCAATGATCTCATCAATATCCTTTGGTGTTACATATAATGCTGGTGTTTTCTCTTCTAATAACTGTTTGATTTTTTCTTCTTCTAATAACTCAGAAGAAATTGCTTCAAGCGTATCACAAACAATGGCCGATGCACTTACAACAGTCGGAATTCCTATTGCTATAACAGGAACCTTTAACGTTTGTTTCGTTAACGCTTTTCGATAATTACCCACTCCAGAACCTGGGCAAATTCCTGTATCTGTCACCTGAATCGTACAGGCAACCCGACTTACATTTCTTGCTGCTAATGCATCTACTACCACTATTGCATCTGGTTTTACTTCCTTATTAATGCCCATTACAATTTCTGAAGTCTCCATCCCTGTCTGTAACATAACACCTGGACTAATTGCACTAATTCCTCCATTCTTATCTAAAATATTCCTTGTAATATGAAGATTCGAAACCACCTTCGGTCCTAATGCATCAGGAGTAGCCGCTTTATTTCCAAGTCCTACTACTAAAACCGTTTTACAATTATTAGGTAAAAACTCCACAATAACCTTTGCTAATTCCTCCGAGATTTCTCTATGATATCCTCTGTCATATTCCCTTAAACGCTTCGCTTCAAGTGTGATATAGCTCCCTATTGCTCTGCCAAGTTTCTTTGAAGTCTCATGATCCTCAATTTGAATCCTCGTTAAATCAATATCACTTTCTTCTAAATGTTTTTTCTCATGTACAAAACCAGTTTCAAATCCCTTTGCCGCTTCAATTGCAAGGTCTGTATACACATATTTTTGTCTAAACATGGCTTCCTCCTGTATAAAAATTGTTTTTTTCTTAGTTTTTTCCAAAAAAATTTAAAATATGTATTGACAGAATCGAAAGTTCGGATTAGAATAAAGCGGTATGCAAAGCAAGAGATGACCGTCCGTGTCCGGCTGAATCTCTATGTATTTTATAAATAATCGAGGAGGTGTAGAGATTGGCTAACATTAAATCTGCAAAGAAAAGAATTTTAGTAAACCAGACAAGAGCTGAAAGAAATAAAGCTATCCGTTCTGGAGTTAAGACTGCTACTAAGAAGGTTTTAGCTGCTGTAGAATCCGGTGACAAGGCTGCTGCACAGGAAGCATTAACAGCTGCTACTTCTACTATTGATAAGGCTTGTACTAAAGGCGTATATCACAAAAATAACGCTTCTAGAAAAGTATCTCGCCTTGCATCAATGGTTAGCGCTATGAACTAATTTTGATTTTTATATATTAAAAGAGACGATTAACCCACGTCTCTTTTTTTATTATACTAAGGTCAAAATGCGACAACTTTATATGTTTACATAATAAAGTTGTTGTATTTATGACCTGCACAAATATGAGAAAGTAGCCTTCTGCTACTCCATCACATATTTCTCAATAACATTTCCATCTAAAGACTTCATTATAAACACTCCATCTTCATAAATCATATATCCATGAGCGGTTCCATTTTTAGGAATTGATACAGATCCTGGATTTAAATAGGTAACATCTCCTAAATTTTGTACAATCTGTACGTGTGTATGTCCATGAATTAATAAATCACCCTTCTTTAATGGTGGCATATTATCCTTGTTAAATTTATGTCCATGTGTAATAAAAAACATATGACCCTTTTCAAAAATTGTCATATAATCTGCCATAACAGGAAACTCTAATACCATCTGGTCTACTTCTGCTTCACAATTTCCACGAACACAAAGAAGTTCATCTTTTTTTGCATTTAACATTGCGATAACTTCCTTTGGTGCATAAGAAAGTGGTAAATCATTTCTAGGACCATGATAGAGCAAATCTCCTAACAGAATCAACTTCTGTGCCTGTTCCTTTTCATAAACTTTTAGCATTTTTTTACAATATACACTAGACCCGTGAATATCGGATGCAAACATTAATTTCATTTTTCATTACCTCCATGTATTTCCATAAAAATTTTATCAAACGCTTCAATCTGCTCAGCCTTTGTTGCCCAAGAAGTCACAAAGCGAACAATCGTATGCTCAGAATCTTTCTTACCCCATACTTCAAATAATACTTCATTCTTTAGCTTTTCATAAATCTCATTTGGTACAATTGGGAAAATCTGATTCGTCATCGGTGTTGAAAGAAATGGATAATGATATTTCTTAATCACCTCTACTAATTTTTGTGCCATCTCATTGGCATGTTTTGCCAACGCTAAATACAATTTATCCTTTAATAACGCTTCAAATTGTAATCCTAATAAAAATCCCTTCGATGCCATTGCACCATTTTGCTTAATTGCATATCGAAATTGTGGTTTTAACGCTTCATTTAAAATCACACAAGCTTCTGCTGCTAATGCACCATTTTTTGTTCCACCTAGATAAAAAATATCGGTAAGCTTTGCAATATCTTCTAATGTAATGTCATTTTTCTCACAAGCTAATGCATTTGATAACCTTGCTCCATCTAAGTATAAATATAACTGATATTCATCACAGACTTTTCTTATCTCTTCTAACTCTTGCTTCTTATAAATAGAGCCAATTTCTGTTGAATTAGAAATATAAACCATTGCAGGTTTTACCATATGTTCATCGGTATGTTCTAATACTACTTGGCGAATTCCTTCCGGTGTAACCTTACCATCTCTTGACTTAGCAGCTAATACCTTATGACCTGTTGATTCAATTGCTCCGGTTTCATGTACATTAATATGACCAGTATTTGCACAAATGACTGCTTGCCAAGGCTTTAAAATACTACTAATTACTGTTTTATTAACAGCAGTTCCCCCTAAAAAAAAATGAATATCTGCGTTTTCATTATGGATTTGTCGCATCAATTCATTTGCCGCATTGGTACAGTGAATATCATATCCATATCCATCGTTTTGCTCAAAGGTTGCATGAACAATGGATTCTAATACAAGAGGATGTGCTCCTTCACTGT
Source organism: uncultured Lachnospiraceae bacterium (assembly GCA_902496125.1). Classification (GTDB taxonomy): domain Bacteria; phylum Bacillota; class Clostridia; order Lachnospirales; family Lachnospiraceae; genus TWA4. Next base: position 1,820 of record CABUZU010000123.1, on the reverse strand, counting down.
AATCATTTTTTAAATTAATCATAAATAAAATTAACTCCTTTGGTTTTATAGGTCAATATTAGTCTATGTTTGGATACTTGTCAAGCAAGCAACAGTTTGAATTGAAAAAAGTTTCATTCTATGGTAAAATTGATTCATTAAAGTCAGGTTTCGACTAGAAAGAAGAAGGTAATTTTATGAATAAAAGAAATCTTACCATGTTAATGGATTTTTATGAATTAACAATGGCTAATGGATATTATGTTAAAGGTTTTAAAGATCAGTGGGCGGTATTTGACATGTTTTATCGTTCCAATCCAGATAAAGGTGGATTTACAATCTTTGCTGGTCTTGAACAATTAATTGATTATATCAATGATTTACATTTTTCTAAGGAAGATATCGAATACCTTAGAGGACGTAAAATTTTTGATGAAGGATTTTTAGAATATTTAGAAAACTTTAAATTTAGAGGAACGATTGAAGCAGTGCCAGAAGGAACTATTGTTTATCCAAATACCCCTTTAGTAACGATTACTGCTCCTATTATCGATGCACAGTTAATTGAAACCATGTTACTTTTAACAGTTAACCATCAGTCTTTAATTGCAACAAAGGCCAATCGTATTTGCCGTGCTGCTGGTGATGGTCTTATTATGGAATTTGGTGCAAGACGTGCTCAAGGTGCAGATGCTGCTCTTTATGGTGCAAGAGCGTGCTTTATCGGCGGTGTTGGTGCTACTGCTACTGTACTTGCTGACCAGATGTTTGGTGTAAAAGCAGTTGGTACCATGGCACATTCTTGGGTACAGTTTTTTGATTCTGAATATGAAGCTTTTAAAGCTTATGCAGAAATCTATCCTGAGGACTGTACTTTATTAATTGATACCTATGATATTTTAGACAGTGGTGTTGTAAATGCAATTCGTGTTGCAAAAGAAGTTCTCGAACCAAAAGGATACCGTTTAAAAGGCGTTCGTATTGACAGTGGAGATTTAGCATATTTTTCTAAGAAACTTCGTAAGATATTAGATGATGCTGGATGCAATGATTGCAATATTGTCGTTTCTAATAGTATTGATGAATGGTTAATTAATTCATTAAATATTCAAGGAGCTAAAATTAACTCTTACGGTGTTGGTGAGCGTATGATTACAGCTAAATCAGACCCTGTATTTGGTGGAGTTTATAAATTAGCAGCTGTTAAAAAAGAAGATGGAACTTTCTCTCCACGTATTAAGATTTCTGAAAATACAGAAAAAATCACAAACCCTGGTAAGAAAACGCTATGGCGTATTTACCGCAATGAAGGTGGCTATGGATATTGTGATGTACTCACTTTAAATGACGAAGAAATTCATAACAATGAACCATTTGCCGTTGTAGATCCAGCAAAGCCTTGGAAGGATATTACCCTTACCGATTTCCATGCTGAGAAATTACAAAAAACAATCTTTGAAAATGGCAAGCTTGCTTATGAAAAGCCTTCATTAACGGAAATCAAAGAACGTGTGACTTATCAATTAAATCATACCGTTTGGATTGAAGAACAACGTATGGAAAATCCACATATTCACTATGTTGATTTATCGAAAAAACTCTATACGTTGAAAGAAAAACTACTAGAAAGCGAACATTAATATTGAATGCAAAGAATTAATCAAGATATTAAAACAGGGCAATTTCAAAAAATTTATCTGATCTATGGTGAAGAAGCCTATCTTAGGCAACAATTTGAAAAACGCTTAGTTGATGCCATCATTTGTGATGATACAATGAATTGTACCTATTTTAAAGGAAAAGAAACCGATATTACACAGATTATTTCTATTGCTGATACC
>CABUZU010000122.1 GCA_902496125.1 uncultured Lachnospiraceae bacterium | reverse complement strand
TCAAGAGCTTGTTTAGAATCTTGTTTGGTATCTTTGATTCCTAATTTAGGGAAGGTTACTGCTCTATGATAGACATTTTGTGCTGCATTGGTATATTTACTATAACTATCAGAAGTTCCAGTAAAATGATAATACATAGAATCTTTAATATAATATACATCGTAAGTTAAAATACATGCCCCATGATAAGACTGCACTACTTCACCTGTTGAAATCTGTTTTAAAATAGAGCATTTCGTATGTGCAGGAATATTAATGGATACGGTACTAGAAGACTCTCTTTCTTCGGTATCTGTATTCTCTGTTGAACGAGTTTTGGATGCTGACGTTGTATATCCAAGTGTTTCTTCTACGCTAAAAGATGCACTTACACTTCCAAAAGGAACCTTATATTCAACAGAAGTCCCAATCGTAACCGAAGTATCGGTACGAAATTCCGATGCACTGGTATCACTTACTGCTAAAGTATTAGAAATACTCTTAGAATTTCGATAAGCAGAATCTAGGGTTGCAGCCTGTGCTGTTCTATTTTCCATGGTATCGACTTCTTGTGAACGTATCGTTCCTTGTGAAATCTGTATTCCTTTTTCTTCTAAATCACTTAAACTATCGCCTACTTTTACATCATCTGCTGCCGCTGTGAAAAACTGGGCATTGTCAACAAATTGGAAATTGGTAAAAATCAGGCCTGCATTGTTGCCTTTTAAATAAAAAGTCGGTTGGTCTGCATTACTAAAAGCATTTTGAATATTAGAATTACTAGTAATCGCTGCTGCCGCCATCTGTGGGGTATTAATATTAGTCAAACTACCAACTTGCATTCGATAAGAATCTCCCCCATAATGTGGGTCTACATTTTGAGTATTAATAGCATTGGCTACATCCACCCAATCACGCACCATTCGATTACTCTCTAGCCAATTTTTGTAAATAACTTTCCCTAATGGCACTTCGTCTGGATTGTCATATACCTTATAATTTTTCTGAGTTGTAGATTTGTCAATACTATTTTCATCATACCCATAGGTTAAGTAAATATAAGCACTATTTCCTAAACCATTATTTGCATCTTGAACCTCACCTGATTCATTACGTACTTTCACCGCTTCACTTCTTGTTCCACTGTGTTTACTACACCAAGCTCCTAAGCTTGTAATTGGAAGTCCAGCATCCTTATCTTTACTATAGTAGAGATAAATATCATCCCCCTTACCTGTTCCTTGATTAAAATCTAAGGTTCCACCACGACTTGCATTGGTAAGTGGATAATAAGTAATTCCATTATAAGTAAGAGAATTAACCTTTCTTCCTGAAAAAATAAGCCCACGAATTGCCTCATCTGGATTGGTTGTGGTCTTATAACCAAGATAGATAAACTTACCTTTGGCATTACAGTTAAAATCATGGTCTACTACATTTCCTGATGGCACTCCACTTGCCACTAAATCTTTTACACAATCCCCTTTATTATCATCATCGGATGAAAAATAAATCTGTGAAATATAGGTTTTTGTTGCTTTCGTTTCTGCTTTTACCTTAATTGGATACAACATACTAAGTATCATTAAGATTGAAATAAAAATTGCTACCGTCCTTCTTTTCATAGAACACCTCCACTATCTAATCAAATTAAAAAGGAATTACCATTATTTTATGATAATTCCTCTAAGATAAATAGTGACTAAAAGTAACTAAATGTAACATTTTACCTATTATCAACTTTTTCTGGATATAAGTCATGCTGTGACAGACGGTTCCAAGCCACATCTTCCCATTTTGTACCGGGCTTTCCATAATTGCAATAAGGGTCAATGGAAATTCCACCTCGTGGAGTGAATTTTCCCCATACTTCAATATATTTAGGGTCCATAAGTTTAATTAAATCCTTCATGATTTTATTTACGCAGTCCTCATGGAAATCTCCATGATTTCGAAAACTAAATAAATATAATTTTAAGGATTTACTTTCAACCATTTTGATATTTGGCACATAGGAAATATAAATCGTTGCAAAATCAGGTTGTCCAGTAATTGGGCAAAGGCTGGTAAATTCTGGGCAATTAAATTTTACAAAGTAATCATTGTCTGGATGCTTATTTACAAAAGTCTCTAAAACTTCTGGTGCATAATCGTCACGATATTTGGTATTTTGATTTCCAAGTAAAGTTAAATCTTCTTTTTCTCTCATTTTTTCTCCTATTCGTTCTTTAACGCTGGGTCTTCTACTCCATTTGCTGCAAATGCTTTGGCTCTATCAATACAAGTACCGCAAACACCACAAGGCTTATCGCCACCTTCATAACAACTCCAAGTCAGTTCATAAGGAACCTTAAGCTCTAATCCTTTCTTAACAATATCTGCTTTTGTAAGGGTTACAAATGGTGCTTCAATATGAAGTTGTCTTCCACTTCCTTCATAAATTGCCTTATTCATTGCCTCATTAAATACTTCGCTGCAATCTGGATAAGCATTTCCTGCTGCATCATCACTATGTGCTCCATAGTAGATAACACTACAATCCTTTGATAAGGCAATACTTGCTGCTGAGGATAAAAACAATCCATTTCGAAATGGTACATAGGTGCTTACTGGCTTACCATCTGTTTCTTGTAGTTGCTTGGCATAAGATTCATGAGGAACTTCTTTATCAGAATGGCTAAGTAAGGAGCAATCACTAAACTGAAACATCGTAGATAAATCTAGGGTAATGTGCTCTACGCCATAATAATCCGTTACTGCCTTTGCACATTCCACTTCTTTTGTATGCTTTTGTCCATAGCTAATAGATAATGCTACTACATTTTCTTTTCCATATTGACTGACTGCCATTCCAAGACAGGTGGTACTATCAACTCCACCACTAACAAGTACTAATGCTTTCATAATATTAAACTCCTCTCTTATCAGGATTCCAAATGAATTTGTGCAATTGTAACTGCAAGCGAACCCCATCCATCTGATTCTCTTTCATAAAATCAACCATTGTTGCTGGTTCAATTTGTCCAAATACAGGACTTAAATAAACATGACAACGGGAAATTAAGTCATATTTTTTGGTAATTTCTTTCATTTTCTCTAAATCTTCTAAGGAACCTACTACGAATTTTATCGTATCCTCACTTGATAAATACTTGTAATTATCTAGATTCATAAAAGCCTCCATCTTACTAGATGGACATTTATAATCAAGGGTGAAGCTTGGACGATGGCTAAGCTTGGTAAATGGTTGAATATCAATACTTCCATTCGTCTCAATTTCTACCTGATAATCCTTTAATGCTTCAATAAGCTTATCGATTCCTTCACAAAGTAATGGTTCTCCACCGGTTAAGGTTACATTTTTCGCCTCTACCTTACTTAAAATCTCATCAATTTCCATAAAAGTGCAAGGAGAATCCTTCTCACACGCATAACGCGTATCGCAATAGCTACAGTGAAGGTTACATTCCCTAACACGAATAAATGTAGCAAGTTCCCCTGCTTTTTTACCTTCGCCATTAATACTGGTAAAGATTTCTACAATTGGATATTTCATTCTTTTATTCTCCATAGGTTGCACAGTTTTTAGGGGTTTCATAAACGGTTACGCTTTCAATTGGAAATCCTTGTGATTTGAATTTATTAAAGAAATATCTTGAAAATTCTTCAGCCGTTGGACGAAATGGTACTTCACGAAGTGCAAATTCTTCTTCCTGTAAAGCCTTTAATGTAATTTCCTTTAATGAACCAGCTTCATAAATAAACGTATGGTCAAAATAATCGGTTTCTTTCTTTAAAACCTTCTTTAAATTATCAAAATCAATCACCATACCTCTTTGCTGTCCGGCTTCAATTAATTTTTCCTGACATACGGTTACTAACACTCTCCAACGATGTCCATGGAGATTTTTACATTTACCTTTATAATCTTTTAAAAAATGAGCTGCATCAAAACTCTTTTCTGTTGTTAAACGAAACATTTTCTCACCTTTCTTTTCACTAACTATGAAAATCACGCTTTGCGAAAAAAAAGGACACCCATAAGGGTATCCTATAGTTTTCCTAAGATAGCCCTGGTTTTGTTTAAGGACAGGATGGTACAAACGAACTGTCCGTGACAGAGTATAGCACTTAGGCTACTAACTGTCAAGATTCTTTAATTTATTTTTCTCTTCCTCAGTCAATACATCCACAAAGTAATTTTTCTTCGATGATTTTAACTGCTCTTTGTTTTCACGAAGCTGTGAAAACGACTTATAAACTTCCTTCTCAAACTCTCTAGCAGAAAGTAAAATACACCCTTGCCCTCTTATAATAACTTGTTCTAAGCCATCCGAGGTTGCTACGGTTACTTTGTATTTTCTGCCCTTTTCATGAGCGAACTTCTCAATATATTGGTCGGCAGTTTCTGCTTCCTTGGTATAGACAACATGAATATTGTGGTAGTCTAAAATCTCTGTTTGATGTCCTTTTACGCGGTAAGCATCAAACACGACAATAAGGTGACATTTTTTTAGTCCTTGATAATTACATAAAATATCTTGCAATTTTTCTCTTGCTGCATCGACATTAATCTTAGCAAGCTCGGATAGTTCACTCCAAGCATAGATAATATTGTAACCATCGACTAATAAATACTCTTCTCTACTTTCTAACTGTTTGACCTTATTATAACTAGGTTCTATCGGAGCTTTAATCACTCGCTTCCCTCTTGTTGGCAGGGATTTATCTTTCTTATTTGCCAAATACGTCTTATTTAAAATCTGATCAATTTCTTCTTGGTCTAGCCACTCTTCGGTATAGGTTGATTTTACTGGCATCACCATTTCAATCTTCTTTTTGCTTCCTTGTAATACCGATTCGATATGCATATATTCGGGTACTTCATACCAAGGTACAGGAAAACCTGCTCCATGAGTGCAAAAAATCGAATACGAGGGATTTACTGTATCGGCTTCTGGGTCATAATATCTGGTTTCTAATACTTCTTCTTCATTGTGACATCTATCGTAACCTGATAACCTGACTGATAGATGACCTTCTCCCTTCGTATAAGCGGATACCTCTTTTTGATATCCCTGCATACAGATAACTGGGGCATTCCCATAAAGGATTGCCTTGCCGCCTTCTATCTGCGGGGATTCAAAGCTTGCATTCATCTTCTCTAAATCCATCATCGCTTTTCCAACTACGGTATCTGGAATCTCTAATTCAAATCGGTAATACGGCTCTAACAAGATAGATTTTGCCTGCATAAGACCTTGCCTTACTGCACGGTAAGTAGCCTGTCTAAAATCTCCACCCTCTGTATGCTTTGGATGGGCACGACCTGCTACCACTGTGATCTTTACATCGGTAAGGATAGAACCCGTTAGTACGCCCTTATGTTCTTTTTCTTTTAAATGGGTCATAATTAACCTTTGCC
>CABUZU010000121.1 GCA_902496125.1 uncultured Lachnospiraceae bacterium | reverse complement strand
GTGAATCCCTTCAATTTCAAAGCCTTGACGAGTTGTTAAATGGATGACACCGTTACCATATTTTTGTGAAATCTCTTGAACCATTCCTAATACTTCGGCAGGTAAATATCCACCTGGCACACGAATACGAGAGGCACCGATGCCACGTTCTTTTGAAACACGAAATGCATTCTTTTTTAATTTTTTAGTATTAACATCTAAACTCATAACTGCCTCCTAATCTAATAAATCTTTACCTTGTGTATAGTTAAATACTGGACCATCTAAGCAAATATAGGTGGAACCAATACGACAATGTCCACATTTACCAATACCACAACACATCTTACGCTCTTGTGAAATCCAAATCTGTTCTTCTTTAATATCTCTTTTTAAAATTTCAGCTACTGTAAATTTCATCATAATTGGAGGACCTACTACGATGAATACCGTATTTTCAGGTTCTACTAATTCTAAATCTGGAATATATTTTGTAACCATTCCAACAGCATCTGTATAGCCTTCTGGTGCAGTATCTACTGTTTTAATTACATTGATATTTTGTTCCCATCTTTCAAAATCTGCTTTAAATAATACATCTTCTGGAGATTTAAAACCTGCAATAAGAGTCATACTCTTTGCATCTTCTTTATAGGTACTAAAATGTTCTACTACTGCTCGAACTGGTGAAAGTCCAGTTCCTCCTGCGATAACTACGACATGCTTTCCTTTGTAATTATCAATATCAAATCCATTTCCATAAGGTCCACGAAGGAATAATTTATCACCTACATAGTTTTCGAAAATTTCATTCGTAACCTTTCCGACCTTACGGATTGTTAAATCTACATAATCCTTACCAATTCCACTAACAGAAATTGGAGCCTCACCAAATTTAGGTAAAGACACTTCAAAAAATTGACCAGGTTTTACCTTACCAGTATAACTCATACGGAAGGTGTATTCGATTTTTGTATGGCAAATGACTTCCTTAATCTCAGATAAAAAAGGGATATATTCGTTTTTCATGTTATACGACTCCTTCCTATTAATTATTTTCTTTTGCTGATAAACGGTTAATACAGTTACTAAATGAAATGTATTCTGGACATACATTGTCACATCTTCCACAACCTACACACATTTGATAACCATTCTTGTCACCATAGTGTTTGATTTTATGTAATACCTTAAAACGGAAGCGTTCGCCCTGTGTCTTTCTAAAAGAATGTCCACCTGCCATATCGGTAAATCCATTTACTTGGCACGAAGCCCATACTCTACGACGTTCACCAACTTTTTCGTTATCTTTATAAAAGATATCTTGCATGGTAAAGCAAGTACAAGTTGGACATACGAAATTACAACGTCCACAACCAATACAACGAGCACCATATTCTTTAAAGATTTCATCTTCGTAATTTGCAGTTGTAATATTTTTAGGAAGTGTAACTTTTTCTTTATTTTCTGTTACATAATCAGGAGTAACATCTACCATTTCTTCCTTTGCAAAATAAGAATTTAATTCTTCACATTTACAATTTACTACTACCTTGTCATCATCTACTTTTAAGTATAAATCATAGTTATCAGACTGATTGGTTCCCATACTCACACAAAAACCCGTATTACAACTTTCGCTACATCCCATTAATACAAATTTTGCTTTTTCACGTACTCTTGCATAATAAAAATCTTCAAAACCATTTTTTAAGTAAATCTGGTCTAAACGTTTTAATGCATGTAAGTCACAACTTCTTAAGAAAATTAGAATTTCCTTTTCAGGTCCCTTTGGTACCGTTGTTTGTTCTTCTGTAAAATAGAAAAGGGTCTCACTAATTGATAACAATACTTCTTTAAAAGAATAATCTGATTTTTTAGTCCATTCAATTTCATCTAAAGATGCCACTTTGTCATATCGAATTGTATCAATATCTGTAAAACATCCATCTTTTTCAAATACCTTTGGTGCAAAAACCTCATAGGTTTGACATAAGGTTTCAAACACTTTATTTGCCTGTTCTTTGTTCATTTGGTATCCCATGAATTGCTCCTTCCTGACTTGCAAAAAATTTATTGTTAATTTAATTATAAATAAATCACAAAAAAAATCCGTGACAATTATCACGGACTCTTACTTTTCTTTTTCTTTTTTATAAAAATCAGAAAGCCCTTCGGCATCTAATACTAAAATCTGTTTATTTTTCTGAATTCGAATCAATCCTTCATTACTAAGAATCTTACAAAGTCTAGAAGCTGTTTCCCTTGGCGTTCCTAAAAAATCAGCTAAAAACGTAATAGTAATTGGAAATGCAATCAGGATTCCTTCATCTGTTTGGGTTCCAAAATCCCTTGCTAGTTTCCAAATTTTAGCAGCTAATTTTTTCTCCATTTGCGTACTTCCAGTTGTATTCTTTAATTGATGCGATAAGCGCCAAATTCGCCTTTCATGTGACTTTATAACTGCCAAGTTAAAATCAAAATCATTCTTCATTGCTTCTAAAAAGATATTTGCAGGAATCTGTAAAATTTTAGAATCGGTAATCACTTCACAAAATACCGAACTTGGTTGTTTTGAAACCACACTTTCATTTAAAATTTGCCCCTTCCCTAAAATATAGAGAATTTTTCGTTGACCATTGTGTGTCAAATTGTAAATAATTGCCCTGCCAGAAACCATAATATAAATAGAAGAAAGTTTTTCCTTCCCACGAAAACAAAACTCGCCTTTTTTATATTCCTTCTCAATACTATGGTTCATTAAAAAATTAAATGTTTTTTGATTAATATCTAATTTTTCCATTGTATCCACCCCTTATACATCAGTATACTTTGACTTTCCCTTACTGTCAAATATTTGCTTTACGAAAGTTGGCTAAGATGCTATACTTTCCTTATTAAGAAAAATGGCAGGTGAATTTATGATATTAGCACTCGATATTGGAAATACAAATATTACTTTAGGTTGCATCAAAAACGGCGACATTCTATTTGCTGAACACTTATCTACAGATTATGAAAAAACATCTTTAGAATATACCCTTTCTCTTAAAATTATTTTAGAAATTCATGGTTTAACACCTTCCGATATTCAAGGTGTTATCATTGGTTCTGTAGTTCCACCTCTAATTGACATTATGAAAGAAGCGATTCGAAAAATTATTCGAAAAAAAATTCTTGTTGTGGGTCCTGGTGTAAAAACAGGATTAAATATCTTAATTGACAATCCAGCTCAAATGGGCAGCGATTTGATTGCTGGTGCAGTTGCTGGAATTTCTAATTATTCTGCTCCACTTATTCTAATTGATATGGAGACTGCAACTACTATTTGCGTCATCGATAAAAATAAAAATTATATTGGTGGAATGATCATGCCCGGAATTAAAGTTTCCTTAGATTCTCTAACAACAAAAACATCGAAATTACCTCGTATTAGTCTCAATCCCCCAAAACGACTAATCGGCAGAAGTACAGTAGAATGTATGTCTAGTGGAATTTTATATGGTAATGCTTCTTGTATTGATGGAATGATTGATAGAATTGAAACACAACTACAAGAACAATTAACAATCGTTGCAACTGGGCAATTTGCAAGTAAGATTATTCCTTTTTGTACGCATAAAATTATTATTGATGAAAATTTATTACTGAAGGGACTTTTTCTAATTTATCAGAAGAATATGTAAAAATTTCCCCTGGTTATTGCTCTTGCAATTAAAACAGGGGATTTTTCACTGTTAGTTAAATCTTAACTAACTCTATCCACGATTCTTTTTAAAATCAATTCATCTTTATCAAAAGATGTAAGAGTTTCTCCATCGAATATTATAACTATTAAAAAAACAGTTAAAATAATTCCAACAGACTTATAAATAAGGCGATTCCTGAAACAACAAGACTTATCATTTTTCGTTTCATAAATTTTTCTCCTTTATATATTTTATTATACCTATAGGGGTATAGGTTATCAAGAGGCTTTTAAAAAAATAAAAGGTGCAAAGAAAATTTTTCTTCACACCTTTTTCACTATCTTGCAATGATTTGATTTAAATATTTAAATGCTCCTGACTTATATAAAGCTCCAATTAAGAAGATTGCAATTGCCGTTCCACAGCAAGTACTCATTAAAAATGGAACGACATATCCAAAAATCGCAGCTTCTTTTCCCATTAAGAATGTTGCTACCGGATAACATAAAATTCCACCAATGATTCCAGTTCCTACAATCTCTCCAATATAAGCAGCAGTTAACTTTCCTGTGTATTGGTATAGCACACCACATAAGAATGCTCCAACCATACTACCTGGAAACGCTAGTAAAGTTCCTGTACCCATTAAGTTTCTAATAAAAGAAGTACAAAATGCCATACCCACTCCATACATTGGTCCTAGAAATACACCAGCAATAATATTACATAGATGTTGAATCGGAAAACATCTAGAACCACCAATTGGAATCGAAAATGCTGAAAGCGATGCCGCTACTGCTACTAACATCGCACTAATTACAATTTTTTTAATATTTACATTATTCATCATAAATGCTAACGATTTCTCCATCTAAGATTCTATTCATATTTTTAACTGCACAGAAGTTACCACACATTGAACAAGTATCTTCTTTTTCAGGTTTTGCAGATGCACGATAACGACGAGCCTTTTCTGGGTCAATTGCAAGGTCAAACATTTCTTCCCAATCTAATTTCTTACGAGCAGTACTCATTGCACGATCCCAATCTTTTGCACCCTTTACGCCCTTTGCGATATCTGCTGCATGAGCTGCAATTTTAGAAGCAATGATTCCTTCTTTTACATCATTGACATCTGGCAAGCGAAGATGCTCTGCTGGTGTTACATAACAAAGGAAAGAAGCACCTGCTGAGGCAGCAATTGCTCCACCGATTGCCGCAGTAATATGGTCGTATCCTGGTGCAATATCGGTTACTAAAGGTCCAAGTACATAAAATGGTGCACCCTTGCAAACTGTCTGTTGAATCTTCATATTCGCTACAATTTCATCAAGTGGCATATGTCCAGGTCCTTCAATCATAACCTGTACATCCTTTGCCCACGCACGTCTTGTAAGTTCTGCTAATGTAATTAATTCTTCCATCTGTGAAATATCAGAAGCATCTTCGATACAACCTGGACGGCAAGCATCACCAAGACTCATGGTTACATCATATTCTCTACAGATTTCTAGAATTCTATCATAATGTTCAAAGAAAGGATTCTCCTCTCCTGTCATTTCCATCCAAGCAAAGATAATAGAACCACCACGAGATACGATATTGGTTAAACGCTTTGCATCTTTAAAACGTTGTGCAGTTGCTTTATTAATACCTACATGAATGGTCATAAAATCCACGCCATCTTTTGCATGCATTTCAACAATTTTAATCCATTCTTCTGAAGTGATTTCCTTTAATGGTTTATGATAGTATACAACGGCGTCATAGATTGGTACGGTACCAATCATAGCAGGACATTTTGCAGTTAATTCTCTACGGAATTTCTGAGTGTCACCATAAGAGCTTAAATCCATAATGGATTCTGCGCCCATTGCTACTGCATCATTAACTTTTTG
>CABUZU010000120.1 GCA_902496125.1 uncultured Lachnospiraceae bacterium | reverse complement strand
AGTTTGCATTTGATTCAAGAGATTCAGGATGTGCCAATGACTATCTTCCACATAATTATATAGAAAATAGCGTTGCCTATACAGGTACTCATGATAATGAGACGATTGTAGGATGGTGGAGCAGCATCACGAAAAAAGAGAAAAAACTTGCAAGAGATTATTTATGTGACCAATATACACCAGATGAAGAGCTTTATTTATCTTTTATTAGTTTGATTATGAGAAGTAGAGCAAAGCTTTGCGTCATTCCAATGCAAGATTATTTAGGATTTGATAATGAAAGTCGTATTAATAAACCCTCTACAGTAGGTAAAAACTGGAAGTGGAGAGTAACAAAGAAACAGTTGTCTGCAAGACTTAGAAAGCAGATTTGTGAGATGACTATTCGTTATGGACGAATGAATTGGAGTGAATAAAATTAATCAAGTCAATCAAAATTGCAAACGATTTGCAATTTTGATTGACTTTTTTTATTTTTATTGTTATAATTTTAAAAAATGCAAATGATTTGCAAATTTGGGAGGGCATATGCATAAAAGATATAAAACTAAAATTGGTAAAGCAATTGATGAATATCTCAATTTACAAAATGAGAAAAGTTTTTGTGCAAATGATGTTTACCAATACTTAGAAGACAAGGAAATTAAAGCAAATTTGGCAACCATTTATCGAAACTTAGAACAATTAGTATTAGAAAAGAAGTTATCGAAGTTTAAAACTGCCAATAGTGATATATATCAATATCGTTTATTAGATGAATCATCAAAATGCGATGAACATTTACACATTCAATGTAAACGATGTGGGAAGATTAAACATATGGATTCTGAGTTTATGGAAGAAATTTATAATAAGCTTTATGATGACTATGGATTTTTAGTAGAATGTAAGGATTCTACGCTAAGTGGCATTTGTAAAGAATGCAGAAAGTTAAAGGATAATAGGGATGAGAAAGGTTAAGATTTTTTTATTAATTATAGCGATGGTACTGCTTACAGGATGTGGAATACAAGAGGTAAAGACAGAGAAACTAAGCATTGTGTGTACAACCTATCCTCAATATAACTGGCTTGAACAGATTCTTGGAAAGGATAATTCATCGTTTCAATTAACATTATTGTTAGATAATGGCGTGGATATGCACAGTTATCAGCCCACTGCGAAGGATATGATGATGGTCTCTTCTGCCGATTTATTTGTCTATATCGGTGGAGAATCCGATAATTGGACAAAAGATGCAATCAAGGAAGCCGTCAATAAGGATATGCTAACAATCAATCTAATGAATGCGTTAGGGGATCGAATTAAAACGGAAGAAATGGTAGAAGGAATGCAAGGTGAAGAGGAAGAAGAACCAGAAAATGACGAACATATTTGGTTATCGTTAAAAAATGCAATGCACCTAACTACGGTTCTTTCGGATGCAGTTCAAAAATTAGATAGTGCTAATGCAAAAATTTATCAGGATAATACGAAGGCTTATTTAGAAAAATTGTCAAACTTAGATAAGCAGTATGAACAGATGGTTAAAAATGCAAAGCTTGACACCATTATCGTTGGTGATCGTTTTCCGTTTCGATATCTAGTAGATGACTATCAGATTCATTATTATGCAGCGTTTGTCGGTTGTAGTGCAGAGACTGAGGCAAGCTTTGAGACGATTACCTTTTTAGCTAGTAAGGTGGATGAAACTAACGCTTCTAGTATTCTAGCAATTGATGGTTCGGATGAAAAAATTGCAAAGACGATTAAGGAGAATACGAAGAGTAAAAATCAAAAGATTTTAAAGCTTAATTCGATGCAGGCAGTAAAGACAGAACAAATGGAAAATGGATTTACGTATTTAAAGGGAATGGAAGAAAATTTAACAGTATTAAAAGAGGCATTGGAAGAAGGAAACTAAAATGGCATATATTACGTGTAAAAATTTATCCCTTGGCTATGATGGCAAGGCGATTGTATCAAATTTAAATTTTGAGGTCAATAAAGGGGATTACCTTTGTATTGTAGGAGAAAATGGGACGGGCAAAAGCACGCTGATGAAAACCCTACTTCATTTACAAGAAAAAATATCTGGGGAAATACAACGGGGTGATGGATTAAAGCCATATGAAATCGGCTATCTTCCTCAACAAACTCTTGTACAAAAGGATTTTCCAGCAACGGTTTGGGAGATTGTCTTATCAGGAACCCTACCATCTTGTGGTAGATATCCTTTTTATGGCAAGGTTCAAAAAGAGATGGCAAAAAAACAGATGGAGAAGCTTGGAATCTGGAATTTGAAAAAAAGATGTTATAGAAATCTATCAGGAGGGCAACAACAAAGAGCTTTACTTGCAAGAGCACTTTGCGCAACTTCTAAAATCATTTTATTAGATGAACCAGTAACCGGGCTAGATCCGAAGGTAACTTTGGAGTTTTATGAATTACTGAGTGAACTCAATAAGACAGGAATTACCGTTATTATGGTTTCTCATGATTTACAAGCAATTTCTTATGCCAGTCATATTTTACATTTGGATAAAACAAAGAGCTTCTTTGGCACGAAGCAAGAATACTTAGAAAAAGATAGGTGGTTAGAGCGTCATGAATAATATAATAGAAACATTACAATACTATTGGGCTTATCCATTTGTAAGATATGCGTTAATTGTTGGGGTATTGATTGCGCTATGTTCTTCCTTATTTGGCGTATCCCTTGTATTAAAAAGGTTTTCCTTTATCGGTGATGGATTATCCCATGTAGCATTTGGAGCAATGGCAATTGCTACGATTTTTAAATTATCAAACGATACGATTTTTATTATGCCAGTTACTATACTTGCAGCCGTGTTACTCCTTCGCACGGGGCAAAATACCAAGTTAAAAGGAGATTCTGCGATTGCTATGCTATCAGTTGGAGCTTTAGCAATTGGATATTTAGTAATGAATCTTTTTTCAACCTCTGCCAATATTTCAGGAGATGTTTGTTCCACTCTTTTTGGTTCGACATCCATTTTAACTCTTACAAGTTCTGAGGTGGTTCTTTGTATTGTAATGTCGATTGCAGTTGTCATTTTCTTCTGCCTCTTTTACAATCGAATCTTTGCAGTAACCTTTGATGAAAACTTTATGAAGGCAACTGGAAAAAATGCTGAAATTTATAATTTGGCCATCGCCGTTCTTACTGCTATCATCATTGTCCTTGCAATGAATCTAGTAGGTTCGTTATTAATTACAGCACTACTCATCTTTCCTGCCTTATCGGCAATGAGAGTGGTTTATAGCTTTAAAGGAGTTGTGATTTATTCCGCAATTCTTTCCGTTATTGGAGCTTTTATTGGAATGGTTGTATCCATTCTATGTTCTACTCCAGTAGGAGCAACAATTGTTACGATTGATATTGGAATTTTTTTAATAAACTGTATCCTTGGAAAAGTGCTAAAAAAATAAGTAGGCCGCGACCTACTTATTTTTTTTACTCTTCGTAAATACAAACCAGAAGATAACAAATAAAAATGCAAATGCAATACACATCCAAGGAATTAAATACTTAAGTCCCTGTGGTGCAAATAAGTCATAATATCCCTTTAGATAAATAACAACTACGATAGCAGGAATAATATAAGTCATATAGAAGCGGATGTTCTTAGGAAAAGAAAGTCCATCTCCAGCATTTGCTTCTTCAATAAAATTATTCCATCCCCAACCGTATTTTGTCGTACAAAATAGAACATAAACTAATGAACCAAGAGGAAGTACATTACTAGAAATTAGAAAATCCTCTAAATCCATAATATTGGTTCCAACACCTAATGGTTGGAAACTAGATAATACATTGTATCCTAATACACAAGGCATGGATAGGATGATAATGGCAACGATATTAAAAAGAACCGATTTTTTTCTAGACCATCCCCATAGGTCGATAGCAAAGGAAATAATATTTTCAAAAACAGCAATAACCGTAGAAAGTGCTGCAAAGGATAAAAAGAGGAAGAATAGCGTTCCCCAAATTTGTCCGCCAGTCATCTGATTAAAGATATTAGGTAGTGTAATAAAAATTAGAGAAGGTCCTGCACCCGGTTCAATTCCAAAAGAAAAGCAAGCTGGAATGATGATAAGACCTGCCATAAGGGCTACAAAAGTATCTAAAATAGCAATGCTTAAAGATTCGCCAGTTAATGAACGACTCTTATCTAAGTAACTACCAAAAATGGCCATTGAACCCATACCAATACTTAAGGTAAAGAACGCCTGTGACATCGCACCAAACACGACATTTCCGATTCCCATTTCTATCATTTTAGAAAAATCTGGAATTAAGTAAAATTTAAGACCTTTGCTTGCACTTGGAAGAATACAAGAATGAATCGCTAATATAACGATTAATGCAAGCAAACAAATCATCATGATTTTTGTAATCTTTTCGACACCCTTTTGTACACCTAAAGAACAAATACCAAAGGCTAAGACAACCGTAATGATCATAAAAAGTGTTAATATACTAGGGCTTGCAAGCATATCGTCAAACTTTTGTGAAACTTGTGCTGTACTAAGAGCAGTATTGGTAAATTCACCCGTTAGACAACGATAAAAATAATAGAGCATCCATCCTGCAACTACAGTATAAAACATCATTAAGAGATAGTTACCAGCCATACCCATGTAGCCATAGTAATGCCAACGGCCTCCTTTAGGTTCAAGTATTTTAAACGAAGTCGCACAGCTTTTTTGACTGCCACGTCCAACTGAAAATTCACAAACAATAATTGGATATCCTAAAATAAAGAGGAAGACTAGATAAATTAAAATAAAAGCAGCTCCTCCATATTGACCACACATATAAGGAAATTTCCATACATTTCCAAGACCCACGGCACAACCAGCTGATACTAGAATAAAGCCAAGTCGTGAGCCAAATTTTTCTCGTTCCATTTTATTAACTCCTTTCAATACTGTAAAGCATTAGTATACTAAAGAATTGAATGGAAATCAACACATAAATTAGTTAAACAAATAGCGTTTTAACGAAAAAAGTCAAAACTGTAAAATAATAGTTGAAAAAGTCAGATATTAAGGCTATAATTAAACGAAATATGTAATAAAATGGAGAAATAACAATGGCAAGAACATTGAATGTGAAACATGGAACAAAGATGCAGCTGGCATTTGACGTACCAGTAAACCAAGAACCGCAATTTAATATGGTAAGTACTTTTAATAAAGTACTAGATGAGTCTGCGTTTTTAGTATCAATTCCGATGTCACAAGGAAAGGCATTGACTCCAGATGATAACCAGAAATTTCTTTTCCGTTATGGAGAAGGAGAGGAGAAGTTTATCATCGCAGGTTATGTCGATGATATTGTTAAAGAAGGAATTCATCGTTATTGGAAGGTTCGTCGTGTAAGTGAACAAAGACAAATGGTTCATCGTGTCGATGTTCGTATGAAGGTAGAACTTCCAGTAAAATATATGCAAGATACTTGGGTATTAAATTCAGAAGGAGAGATTGATAAAGAAGCAGGCGAGACCATGGATATTTCTAATAATGGTATGGCAGTTTACCTAAACCATTATTTCTCAGTAGGAGAGTCTTGTATTTTTACGCTTCCAAGACTT
>CABUZU010000119.1 GCA_902496125.1 uncultured Lachnospiraceae bacterium | reverse complement strand
TTTTATAGCTATTTTTTCATATCAATGCATATATTTTATAAAATATATTTTTAGGTGTCTTTTTTGAAAAAATTTTTCTATACCCTTTTTCTTTTACTATGGTTTTCTCCTATTTGTGTATATGCTACTAGTAATGATGAATCTCTACCAAACCTTCATGCCAAATCCGTGGTATTAATGGATGGAGATACGGGGCGGGTTCTCTATGGAAAAGAGGAAGAGACAATTTTACCCAATGCGAGCACAACCAAAATCCTAACCTGTATTTTAGCTTTAGAACATACAAATTTAGATGATACGGTAGAGGTTTCAAAGGAAGCTGCTTCTATGCCAGATGTTCAATTAAATATTGTGAGTGGAGAGCATTACCGATTAGAAGATTTATTGTATTCTCTGATGCTTGAAAGTCACAATGACAGTGCAGTGGCAATTGCACAGTATATTGAGAAAAAGACAGGAATTAGTAGTTTCTCTGATTTGATGAATGAAAAAGCGAAATCCATTGGTTGCACCAATACACATTTTGTAACGCCAAATGGACTAGATGGAGATTCTTATGTAAAAGGCAAAGGTGCTCATGAGACAACAGCCAAAGATTTAGCCTTGATTATGAGGTATTGTGTGACACAGTCTGAAAAAAAGGATGAATTTCTTACGATTACAAGGACGGCTTCGCATAGCTTTACCGACATCGAGAAAAAAAGAAGTTTTACCGTTAATAATCACAATGCCTATCTTTCGATGGATGAAGATGCATTAAGTGGGAAAACTGGTTTTACGAATAAAGCTGGATTTTGCTATGTAGGTGCAGTAAAAAAGGGCGAGAAGACATTTATTGTCTCTTTACTTGCCTGTGGTTGGCCACCACATAAAACTTATAAATGGATGGATATGAAGGCTCTTATTCAGTATGGAAATGAGCATTATGAAATGAAAGAATTTACTGCTCCGAAAGAAAACTTACCAAATCTATTTGTTAAAAATGGAAAAGAACAACGAGTTTCCCTTCACGTAGTAAATGTACCCATTCGAGTTTTAGCAAAATCTGAGGAAAACTTAACCTTTACCTGGCAGCTTGCCAATCAAACCGCACCAATACAAAAAGGACAACAGGTAGGATGGATGCGGTATTATTTAGGAGATTATCGATTAGCAGAAACACCCATTGTGACAGATACGTCTATTTTACAAAGAAAAGGATGGTTTGGAAGGGAATAGTCCCTCCAAATCATCCTTTTTGCTACAACATGATTGCTGTTTCTAATGAAACCTTCATCATATCGGTAAAGCTATTTTGTCTTTCCTCTGCCGGTAAGGCTTCTCCTGTTACCATAGAATCAGAAACAGAAAAGATTGCAAGGGCATTTACGCCTGCTCTTGCTGCATTGCAATATAAAGCGTAGGTTTCCATCTCAACAGCTAATGCACCCATCTTTGCCCAAGACTTCCATTCCGGTGTTTCTGTATAAAAGACATCGGAGGTAATTACATTACCTACATGGTAAGGAACTTTTAATTCGTCTGCTTTTGAAACCGCTGTACTTAGTAGCTTATACGAAGCAATCGCAGAAAACGTTCCTGGTAAATCATACTGATGAGCGTAATTTGAATCCGTACAAGCTCCCATTGCAAAGACTAATTCAGATAATTGTAAGTCCTTACTTGCTGCACCACAAGAACCAATTCGAATTAAGTTCTTAACATCGTAGTCGTGAATTAGTTCATAGGTATAGATTCCAATTGACGGGCACCCCATGCCCGTTCCCATTACAGATACTTTCTTGCCCTTATACGTACCTGTATAGCCATACATATTTCGTGTGGTATTAAAACAAGCAGCATCTTCTAAAAAATGTTCTGCAATAAATTTTGCACGAAGTGGATCTCCTGGTAGTAATACAGTTTTAGCGATATCGCCTTTCGTTGCTTGATTGTGTGGTGTTGCCATAAAAGTCCTCCTTCTAATCAAATCTGTTTTGATTATACCATTATATTAAATGATTGTCATGAGGTTTTTGCATAATTAATTAGACATCCTCATATGATGAACAGAAAGGAGGTTTCTATGTCTGAGATTACTCCATTTGATGACTTAGTAAATAGCCATGAACAACAGCTTTTAAAAGCTGCGATTCCATATCTACCTGCCGACAAGCAAAAATTTTTATCCATTTATGTAAAATTTAGTGAGCTGATGAACACCATTCGGCTGATGTCGAATACAGAAGATTCCATGTTAGTTGCTTGTAGTGTAGAAGAGGAAGATGCAATTAGTGCGATTAAAAAATATTGTACGAAAAAGGAAGCGGAAGTACTTGATAACTTCCTACAGATGCAACAAATGTTTTCTTTGTATAAGGAAATGCAAGCTAGTCCAGAACAAGCTCAGATGATGAGTATATTAAATTCAATCAATAATCAAACAGAAAAGGGAGAGTCATGAGTCCAGAAAAAGAAGCGTTTTTAAAAGAAGTATTAAGTAAAAGTGCCAATACCAATGGACAAAATCTAATGCCATTTATGATGGCAATGATTGCACAGGCGAAACAAAAGAATCTAAGCTTTACAACCGAAGAGGCGATGATGCTCTTTAGTCAAATGAAAGGAAATCTTTCACAAGAAGAGCAAAATCGCCTCATGCAGATTTATCAAATGCTCCAATCGCCAAATTTTAAGAAATGAGAAGCCATAGCAGAAGCATCTTCTACAATCTCTTTATCATAGCCTAAGATTTCTAATAGTTTAATCGCATTCTTAGACTTTGCACGGCCTTTATGGAGTGTATAAGGAAAGAAGATATCATTTCCTAAGATTTCTTCTTGGAAATAATAGTTGTCACAATCGTTTTCTAATAAATACGTCAATTCGATATCATGAGTTGCAGCAAAACAAAGACCATTTCCTTCTGCTAGGCTTTTTAGGATTCTAGCAGAAGCTGCAATTCGTTCCACCGTATTCGTACCACGAAGCACTTCATCGACAAAACATAGCACAGGAAGTTTATCGTTTCTGTGGTCTAGAATACGCTTTAATGCTTTGACTTCGGTAATATAATAGCTTTCTGCCTTGTCTAAATGGTCACGAAGCGACATCGAAGAATAAATCTGAAACAGACAAGACTCATAAGAGGTTGCACACACAGTACCAACCGTTTGGGCAAAGATTGCATTAATTGCAACCGTCTTAAGAAAGGTCGATTTACCAGATGCATTCGAACCCGTTAATAGCACACTTTTGGTTGTATGGATATCATTTGAGACAGGATTTGTAAGTAGAGGATGGTATAGCCCTTCTGCATTTAACTCAATTTCTTCTTTCACTACCGGAACTGTAAAATAAGGCAGTGACTCTCGAAACGAAGAAAGGACGATACAGCTTTCAATAAGTCCTAAGCTCTCAATCATCTGCCAAGTCTTTTGTTCATCTTCTTTAAAACGCTTTTGCAAAAAAGAAAATGCAATAATATCAATATGAAAAAGCATACGAAGATAATCAAGGAAAAAGGCAGAAATCGAGTCCATCATACTACTGTCATTGCCGATAAAAAACTGAAGCTTTCGACTCTTTATGGTTTTCTTTGCAGCAGGAAGTAGGGGAGTAATCAATTCATCTAGCTCATGAATATCAAGCTTATGAAGTTCTAGTGTCGCCCACGCAAGCTTCATTCGGTAGTTGATACAGATAAAAGAAGCTTCAAATGTGGATTTTTTACGATAATACGTTGTAACATTTACCACAATCATGAAAATCAGTAAATAAATAAAAATCGAAGGACGTATAAAAATCCCTACGATACAAGCAAGAAGTCCTAAGGCTTGTAACACATCCATACCAATCGAACAAGGTTCTAGATTAGAAAATTCTAGGATGGAATCCGATATTGATTTCTTTGTACGACCACAGGTTGCAAAAATAGCCTGAACGTTTTTCCTAGCTTCTTCCTTAATACCAAAGAAAGAAATGAAATCCTTACGCTTGTTTAGGATATCGGTATCAAAAGTCGGAGTACGTAGGATATCGTAGAGTACTTCCTCACCGACAGAAGAAGTAGAACTGTTGATTCGTTTAAACACTTCATCCATCTCAAGGTCATTCCAGGTAATCTCATCGATTCCTTGTGCTCCTTTATTTCGATAATAATGAGAAATTTTCTCAAATTCATCATGTGTATAGGTTCTAGTAGGAATCTTGCCATAGGAAGATTGCAGGGTGGACAGAAGTTTTTGAACATTGGATTTTCTTCGAATCCTGCTCCAAAAAACAATAAAAATAATAAAAACAATTAGTAACGCGTACATAATGCACCTCCTAGGTTGCATATAGTAATGTAGGGGCAAAATATTTTGCCCCAATGATACCGGATTGTTTCGCACTACGTACTCTCACAATCCTCAAAAAACATTCATAATTTGCTCATTTTTCTATGAAAAATAGCAATTATTCATGTTTTTGGCAGGTCCCAAAATAAAAAATCCTCTTGCAAGCAAGCTCGCATCAGATTTTTTATCTTTTGACCTTAGTATCATATAATAATACCATAATCATAGATGTTCTGTCAAAAAAATTAGGGCATCAGTAAAGGGGGAAGTATAATGCCAGAGTATGATATTTATAATGATATAGACAAACGAACTGGTGGGGATATTTACATGGGTGTGGTAGGACCGGTAAGAACGGGAAAATCCACATTTATTAAACGGTTTATGAACCTATTAGTCATTCCTGCAATCGAAGATGAGAACGACAAAAAAAGAGCCAAGGATGAGCTTCCACAAAGTGCAGCAGGCAAGACCATTATGACAACGGAACCCAAATTTATTCCAAAGGAAGCCACGCGCATACATATTAATAAGGATAGTGAGGTCAATGTAAGACTGATTGACTGTGTTGGATTTATGGTAGAAGGGGCTAGTGGGCATGAGGAAAATGGAAATGAACGCATGGTAAAAACACCGTGGTTTGACTATGAGATTCCATTTACTAAGGCTGCTCAGATTGGCACCCAAAAGGTTATCAGAGACCATTCCACTGTAGGTATTGTGGTAACTACCGATGGAAGCATTGGAGAACTGCCAAGAAGTGCTTATCTAAAAGCTGAACAACAGACGATAGAAGAGTTAAAAGCACTGCAAAAACCATTTGTCATTTTGTTAAATTCACAAAAACCCTATTCCGAAGAAACGAAAAATCTAGCCAAAGAACTACAAGAATCTTACGGTGTTTCCACCCTTCCATTAAACTGCGAACAATTAAAAAAAGAAGACATTTATGAATTAATGCGTCTATTACTCAACGAATTTCCTGTTGTACAGATTGAATTTAATATTCCAAAATGGATGGAGCTTTTACCTTATACACATCCATTAAAAAATGATATGATTCAAAACGCCAAACAAATCTTAGAACGCATCACCTATATGCGAGATGTCAGTAAAGAAAACATGGCCTATGAGTCCGAAAATATTAGTGAAATTCGTATCAGTGATAAAAACCTCTCGAATGGAGTAGTAAAATTGCAGGTTGGATTTAAAGAATCTCTCTATTATCAGGTATTAAGCGAATCTACGGGGATGGAGATTACCGGAGAGTTTCAGTTAATGAAGATGATATCGGAAT
>CABUZU010000118.1 GCA_902496125.1 uncultured Lachnospiraceae bacterium | reverse complement strand
TGCTAAAATCACACAGTCAGCCTGATATTTTGTTCCGTCAGTCGTTTCCACTCCATTACAAATAAAACGAATCTTACTCTTAGGATTATCCTCTTCGGTATAACCTTCTACTAACAACCTCTTAACAGGAGTCTTTAATTTTACCTCTACACCAAGCCTCTTCATGCAATCGCTAAGTGCCTTGATAATATCAGAGGATTTATCCGAAACTGGGAAAACCCTATTTCCCCTCTCTACTTTTAATGGAATCTTTTCATCTTCTATTAATTTCATCAAATCTAAATTGGTAAATGCATCAAATGCACTGTACATAAACTTTGGATTTGAAATCACATGATTTCTGATATCTTCCATATCTCCTGCATTCGTTACATTGCATCTGCCTTTACCCGTGATGTAAATTTTCTTACCAACTTTTTCATTCTTTTCTAAAAGTAATACCTTATGACCACTCTTAGAAGCCGCAATTGCAGCCATCATTCCTGCTGCTCCTGCTCCTATTACAATCACATTCGACATTTTATAATCTTCCTTTCCTTCATAATTTTAGACAAGAGGTGAATTTTTGTCAATAAAAAAAGCAAGGATATTTTCATATCCTCACTTTTTATCATTATTTTATATCATTTTCAATAAATCCTGGTACACATTTTTTATAAAATGTAGCTTGATCTTGGTTACCATCTTTCCAATAAATCATTACTTCGTAATTATCATCTGTACTCCATAACTCTCTATCTATTTCATCATATACATAACCACCATTAACTGTACTATTATTTAAAATCTGCTTCATCTTTTCTTTATCAGTATAAATAACATTTTTATCATAATTCTCCGTATTTGACACTTTTATCTTTTCAATATCATTTACCTTTGTATCCCATCGGTAATCGATACCAAACAAATTTAACAACTGAATAGTTTCGTTAAAGGATTCATAAACAGGATAATACTTCGTTATTTCATCGTCTTCTGTATTATTCTTATTTAAAAAACCAATTTTCGTAACCATCTTTTCTGTAAAACGAATTTTTGCATCCATTGCATTTAATTCTTTACAATAGGTAGCTAAGAGCTGTTCAAATTGATCTTTATTCAAACCTACCTCATCCACTGAATCATTTGGCATTACAATATCAAGCCTATAGATATAAGCAATCTCTGAATTTTTATATTCTGTTAAAATCGGATAAACACTCTCTTTATAAGTAGTTGTATTACAAAGTTCAATTACTTTTTGTTTTACCGAATCTGTTAAATGAAAATAATACTGTCTTTTGATTTTCTTACCAGACTTCATTCGATACTCTAATGAAATATAATTTCCTCCATCGTTTATATCTTTTATTTCATTTACCAGATTTATTAGCTTTTTAACATCTTCACCTTCTAATTTCATATTCTTTAATGCTGTATCATCGGTATCATCATAATATACGAAATTATTAAAGCAAATGGCAGCACTCTGTACTTTACTTTCCTGTGGTACCCAAGCATCATATCCCGTTAAATCAAACCAATAAACACAAGCAATGAAAAACGTTGCACAAACACTAAGGAATAGACATCTACGTCCTTTAAATGCTGCTTTAAAGTCAAATTCCATAATCACTTGTAAAATAGCATGAGTTAGTGCACTACCTACCAATAGTCCAAAGATAAACCAAACTTCTTTACCACTTCCAGCCATTTCTTCTAATAAGAGTCCACTGGCAAGTCCTGCAGGAACTGTAATCAAGAAACGAATCACTGGCTTTGTCGGTGCAAAGGCAATCGCATTTCCAGCTGCTTCTGACTTACGAAAATGATAAAGTATAAGTGCTATTACCATTCCTATTACAGCAGTTGCAAGTAACTTCATAAAAAGTATTCCAAAAATAGGCTTACTATCAGACATCAATGTAGCTAGTTGAGCCTGCCAAAAAACAGGTAAAAAAACACCATTATAAGAACCTTGATTTACAAAATGGTTAAAAAATCTTGAAGATAATCCATTAATTAGAAAAGTAATCATAAAATTATAGGATAAAAAAACACCGGTCGCAAGAACAGCTAATACCACATGACCTACCATCATAACCGCTACAACTGCCACACTATAATATGCCCAATAAATTATAATATTTCCAACCATATCCATAACAACGGTTCCTAATAAGTTACCATAATTTGAAACCTTATACATATTGCCACAAACGAAAAATGCAAGTAGTGTAAAAATCACATAGGGAATGACAAACATAAAAAGTCCATTTAAATAATTAACAAAAAACCATTTTTCCCTTTTTACTGGCATGGAATGATAAAAATCAGTCTTCTGTCTTGAAAATAAATAGGCAAATTCAGAAATTCCTGTTACAATTGCTGCCACTGGCATCTCCCATTGAATAAAAGAATTAAAGCCTGAAACGATTCCTAAAAAGCTTCGTCTTAATTGTAATACTTCTTCTGCTGTCATCTGCACACTTGTATGATTTACTTCATTTCCTAATATTAAAATGGCAAAAATTGGCAAGATAAAAAACAAAGATAAAATATGAAGTGCAATTACCCAAGCCTTCTGCTTGGAATCTTCTTTCATTAAACTAAAAAATGATTTTACGAATGTCATAACCTGTCACCTCCGTTTCACTAATAAATATCTCTTCTAAGCTAAGAGGCAATACTTCGCAAAATACAGGGTCTACGCTTTCTAATTGCTTAAAAATCTTATTCCTGCTACCCCTTGCTGTAATTGTATGCAAAGAACCACGTTGGTCTTGTTGTAAAATTTCAAGACCAGCTAATGCAATCTCCTTATCTTTTTCATCTCTAAATACAACCTGAATTTTTTGGATATTATATTTCATATCCTCTAAATCCTTAGAAAATAATACTCCACCTTGATGTAATAGCCCAACATGGTCACAAATATCTTCTAATTCTCTCATATTATGAGAAGCAATAATTGGTGTCATCTGTCTACGACTTAATTCCGATGCAAAAATACTCTTTACTGCCTGACGCATCATCGGGTCAAGTCCATCAAAAGTTTCATCGCAGAGTAAGTACTTTGTATTTGCACAAATTCCACAAATAACAGATAATTGTTTCTTCATGCCCTTTGAGAAAGTACGAATTTTACGATTTGCATCTAAACCAAACTTATTAAGCATTTCTGAAAATAATTTTTTATCAAAGTTTGGATAGCAAACACTATAAAACTTCATCGAATCCATTGGTGTTCCATTACTAAAAAAATACTGGTCATCTGAAATATAGAAAAATTCCTTCTTGATTTCTGGATTCTCATAAACAGGCTTCCCATCAATAAAGATCTCTCCTTCATCTGGCTTTAAAACTCCTGCAATCATACGAAGCAAAGTACTCTTACCAGCACCATTGGTTCCTACTAGACCAAATACTAAGCCCTCTGACATTGTAAAACTTACATTTGAAACTGCCTGAAATCCATTAAAACTCTTACTGACATTTTTAATTTCAATCATTTAAATCCACCTCCAATATCAGTTTTTTTACTTCTTCTAAAAATTCTTCTCTACTGATTCCCAATATGGAAGCATCCTTTATTAATTTTCTAAGTTCTTGCCACATCTCTTCTCTCCTATAATTGATTAAACGTTCAACCGGTGCAACAAAGCTTCCTCTGCCCTTTACCGAATAGATAAAGTTTTGACGCTCTAATTCTGTATATGCCTTCTGAATGGTATTCGGATTAATGGAATTCTCCACTGCAAGGCTTCGTACAGATGGCAATTGCATATCGGTTGTATAGACTCCTTTTAAAATCATTTCTTTAAAATAATCTACAATTTGCTCATAAATTGGTCTTTTATCATTGTAACTATAAATCTCCATAGTAAGTAACCTCCTTTCCACTTATCCGTATTAATCATGTTAAGTGTATTAGTTGTATTAATACACTTACTGTATCATATTTCAGTTACTTTTGCAACCCTTCTTTTTTGTTATTGGTAATTTTGTATACTTTTTGTTATTTTTTTTATGTATTTTCCACAGTTTTAATCTTTTCTTTTTTGCAATGCCATGCTATACTAATGAGCGTAAAAAGTTCTATTACATGAAATAATTTTGCCTCTTTAATATAGACGAACCCCTCTTTTTGTTTTTATTCGTCCGTAAGATGTTACACAAGACCCTCAATTGTGAATGTCCCATTCAAATCGATTATGGCATGTAATGGAAAACGCGAAAAAAAGGATGTACATTGTCTGCTGTACATCCCTTTTTTATTATCTTCTACAATTTTTATTATAATATAAAAGCCGTATCCTACACACCAAAATGTATAGCATACGGCTTCTAACTCTCAATCTTTAATTAAATCCATACATCTTCTGGGCAATCTCATATACCTTACTTGCAAGTCCTCGACCTACTTTTCCAGGTAAATTTAGTCCCCAACCTAAAATACCATATCGAATCGTTCGATAAAGTTTCTTATCTGCATCTTTTAAATATGCCCAAAGTTCTTTTTTCTTTGCAAATAACTCAGGGTCATTTGAGCGAATACACATAATTGAACTGATTGCAGTAATAATGGTTAAATAATTAAGCATATAGCGTCTTAATTTCTTTTCTTTCACATCTGCACTTACAAATCCATCAATCATGATTTTATTTACTCTTATCTGCTGGTCAATTCGAGAAATCATTACTTTCTCATTTACAGATTGGTCATCTCGTCCAATAAAGTACCAATAAAAGTTTACATCTACATAGTACATCGTTTTAACATATGGAAATGGATAAAATGCAAAAATATTGTCCACATAAAACGTATGCTTTGGTAATTCAAGTCCACATTCCTTTAAAAGGTCGGTTCGATACATAATGGAATGCATTAAAATATATTGACCTAATTTAAATCTTCCAATTTCATCCCAAGTAAATACTTCTTCCTTTGGCAGAACCTTTCGATAGCTCATAACCTTTTTGTGTTCTACGCCTTGCTTATCATATACATAGTTTGACAATATCATATCAACAGGTTCTTCTTGTTTTGCTTGTTCTCTTAATACTTCTAAAAGCTTTTTATAAGCTTTCTTTTGTACTCTATCGTCGCTATCAACTACTTTAAAATATAAACCAGTTGCATTTGCAAGTCCAGTATTTACTGCACCACCATGTCCTGCATTTTCTTGATGAATTGCACGAATAATGGTTGGATATTTTTCTTGTAACTCATCAGCAATCTGTGCTGTATTGTCTTTTGTAGAACCATCGTCAACAATTAAAATCTCAACTTCTTCTCCACCTACTAAAAGTGTCTTAATACACTTTTCCATATACTGTGCAGAATTGTAACAAGGTACTGCAATTGATAATAATTTCATAAAAATCCACCTTTATAATCTAATGTCTCCAGATACACGAAGTAAATCTTCTTTCATACGAAGTGCTTCTTCTCTTGCTGCTTGTGCAAACTCTTTCTCATCTCTATTTTGTTTCTGATAAGCACACATAATTCCTCTTGAAGAATTAATAATTGCACCAAGTCCACGATTATCAAATGCACCAGCTACATCATTTGCTCCACCGCCTTGTGCACCATAACCTGGAACTAGGAAGAAGGTATGAGGAAGTTTTTCTCTAAGCTCTTTAAGCTGTGA
>CABUZU010000117.1 GCA_902496125.1 uncultured Lachnospiraceae bacterium | reverse complement strand
ATCTCTCTTGCTGCTTGACGCTCAGGGTTTACTACTAAAGATAATCCAAATAAGTTTCTCATGGTATAAACTTGCCCTGAATATTCAGGATTTCGAATCCTAGCAATTGTATGCAAATTTGGATTTAATCCATGAGCAGTCATGCAACAAAGAAGATTTATCTCATCGGCACTCGTAGCTGCAATTAATAAGTCTGCACTTCTTATTCCTGCCTCTTCTAAAACGGATATTGTTGCACAATTTCCCCAAACAGTCATTACATCATATCGTTCTACACTTGCTTCTAAAACTTTTTTCTTTAAATCGATTACTGTTATATCATATCCGCTAGCTGATAATTCTCTTGTTAAAGTAGAACCTACTTTACCACCACCTGCAATAATAATTTTCATAGTTTTCAACCTCAACTAATAAACTTAAGTTCGTAAAACTTCGACTCTATTATAGCAAGAATTATTAGAAAGGCAATGGCTTTTTTTGTTTTTAGTAAATTTTAATAAAGCAATTCTCTAACCGCAGCATCATAATCTGCTAACTTAGACGCTTTCTTAATTTTTTTTAGTACCTTTTTCCCTTCTGGAAATAAATCACCCATATAGCACCATAATTCTTTCATCTTATATAATACATGAGTATCTCCTGATAATACCGATTGATATCCTTCATACACAAGATGATAAAACTTCATAAATTGTTCTTTGGTAGCATGTTCATCTAAAAGTCCGGGATTTGTTAATAGACCTCTTCCTATCATTACGGTATTTACATCTGGAAATTGACTTTGGAAATTTTGTACATCTTCTAATGTAAATAAATCTCCATTATAACAAACTGGATTTTTACTTTTACTAAATGCCTTTTTAAATGCTTCTAAATGTGGCTTATTCTTATAATAGTCTGCCTGTACTCTAGCATGAATAATTAATTCCTCTAATGGATATTTATTATAAATCTCTAATAATTCATCAAATTCTTCATCATCTGTCATACCAAGTCTTGTCTTAACTGAAATTTTCATTTCTAATACTTCGAAAACTTCATCTAAAAAGCAATCTAACTGCATAGGATATGCTAAAAATCCAGAACCTTTTTTCTTTGATACAACGGTTCGAACCGGACACCCTACGTTTAAGTTTACTTCTTGATAACCATAATCATCTTGTAATAGCTTCGCAATACGAATAAAATCCGCTGCCTTATTTGTTAAAATCTGTGGTACTAAATCATACCCTTCATTGTTTTCTGGCAAGATATCATTTCTTTCCTTCGATTTCATATCCTTTTTTGCAACAGGGGAAATAAAAGGCGAAAAATACTTATTAATTCCTTTATAAACTTTCGCATGAGCGTTTCGATAAATGTATCCAGTAATTCCTTCCATTGGTGCAAAATAATAATTCATAATAAAAATCCCTATTGTTCTGGCACGACAGCAAAGAAGGTTAATGGTGCATCACTGTTATTCATTAATGAATGAGTATGACCTTTAGGACAATAATGGCAAACACCAGCTTCTACATCTTCATATTCCCCATCCATTAAAACGGTTCCTTTTCCCTCTAAGATATAAATAATCTCACTATTGGTTTCATGTGTATGTTCTCCAATCGAACCACCTACTGGCAACTTCCCAAAAATAATACGATTATTGCCATCAAAAAACATCTTAGCATCTAAGCTTTTTTCTCCACCTTTAAAATTAGGAAAATTTTCAAACTCCTGCTCTTTTAAATTTAAAATCATAATTAGTCCTCCTTTGTCAATGTTTCAATTGCTTTATTTAAAACATTATCATTTTTCGTATCTTTTGATTGTTCTATTTTTATATCTGGTTCAATACCCTTGCCATGAATATAGTTTCCTGCTGGAGTATAATATTTCGCAGTTGTAAGTTTTAGTCCAGAGCCATCGGACAACGAATAAATATTTTGAACAATTCCTTTACCAAATGAAGTGGTTCCAATTAAAGTTCCAGCTTTATAATCCTTGATTGCACCGGCAAGTACCTCCGATGCACTTGCGGAATTTCCATTAATTAATACAGCCATTGGCTTACCAAAAGCAGATGCATCAGATTTATATTCTTTTTTATTTCCATTTTTATCTTCAATGGATAAAATCTTTCCTTTGGGCAATAAATAATCCGCAACGTTTACTACCGATGACAAAGTTCCTCCTGGATTATCACGAAGGTCTAATACTAAAGACTCCATTCCTTTCTTGTCTAACGCTTTCATCGCATTTTCAAACTGCTCGGTTGTAACATCTTCAAATTTTGTAATCTGTAAATATCCAACTTTGCTATCAAGCATCTTATAGTTTACGGTATTTTGGTCAACGTCTGCAAGTTCTACTTCGACTTCTAAAGTTTTATCTGTACTTGCACGATAAACTTTTAATTTTGCTTTATCATTTCCTTTAATTTCTTTTACAATATCCGTTGTCGTTTCGAATTTACTAATTTCTTTATCATTTACTGCTTTTAATTCGTCATCTACTTCAATGCCTGCTTTTTTCGCAGGACTATCTGCAAAGACTTCTTTGATTAAGATTCTTCCGTCTTCTTCTTTACTAATTGAAACACCAATTCCTTTATAGGTTCCAGAAGAATCACTCATTAAATCATTATACTCTTCTTTTGTATAATAGCTTGTATATTTATCATTAAGACCTGCAATATAGCCTTTATATAAATCTTCTACGACTTCATTCGTATCATAATCAAATAAATAGGTATCTTCAATAATCTTATTCAATGAACGTATTTTACTAACTACGGAACTAAAATCAATATCACTAACGGTGACTGCTTTTGAATCAGTGTTTCCCGTAGTTGCATGATAGACAACAATATGATAGTTTCCAACCTTTACAAAAAGTACAAAGGCTAAAACAAATGCAATAAAAGTTAGAAGCATTCCTTTAAAGAATCCTTTTTTTTCTTCCATATAATAATACCTCCAATTAACAAAGGGGCTTTGTAAAGCCCCCTTTCTTTTAGTTATTTAGTTTTTCCATATAATTCATATATTTAACAACCATTAACGCAATCTTAAATGTAATTGCATCTTCAAATACACGAAGGTCTAGTCCTGTGCTCTTTTGAAGCTTATCTAAACGATAAACCAATGTATTTCTATGAATATAAAGCTGTCTAGAAGTTTCTGATACATTTAAATTATTCTCAAAGAATTTATTAATTGTAGTAAGTGTTTCTTCGTCTAAATCATCTGGTGACTTACCATCAAAGATTTCTTTAATAAACATTCTGCAAAGAGACATTGGTAACTGATAAATCAAACGACCAATTCCTAAAT
The DNA here is from genome assembly GCA_902496125.1 of uncultured Lachnospiraceae bacterium. Lineage (GTDB taxonomy): Bacteria > Bacillota > Clostridia > Lachnospirales > Lachnospiraceae > TWA4. Next base: position 2,360 of record CABUZU010000117.1, on the reverse strand, counting down.
TGTTGTAAGCTACAACGTTTTTCTCACTGTAGAAAATCTTACCTACGTCTAATGCCATCTTCGCTTCTTTATAAGAACGAGAAACTTCTTTAATTTCTTGGACGATGGTTCCGTAAGCAACATGTACCTTGGTCATCGATTCAGTATTTAACATATCTAAGATAACTTTCGCTGTCTTTTCCATGTCATCATAGCCTTCATTTGGCTTTAATTCTTTTACTAGAATAATATTCTTTTCATCTACAGCTGTAATAAAATCTTTACTTCTTACAGCAAATAGACTTTTAACGGTCTCTAGTGCATTACTATCGTTCTCATTCTTAGTCTCAATAACGAATACTACTCTTCGTACACTAATATCAATGTGTAATTTCTTCGCTCTGTTATAGATATCTACTAGTAACAAATTATCTAATAATAAGTTTTTAATGAAGTTGTCTTTATCAAAACGTTCCTTATAAGCTACTAATAAATTTTGAACTTGGAAAACGACTACCTTGCCTACCATATAGACATCGTCGCCAGCTCCACGAGCTAACAATACATATTCTAATTGATTTTCATCGAATACTTTAAAGAACTGATAACCTTGCAATACTTGACTGTCAGCAGGGGACTCTACAAAATTAACGATTGCATGTTCATATTCTTCTGCATCTGGGAATGTTGAAGCTAAAATTTTGCCCTCCGTATCCGATACACATAAATCCACTCTTGTAATAGATTTTAAACCCTCAATTGTGTTCTGAAGAATTTGATTTGAAATCATATAGCATAAACTCCTTCTTTTTATCTTTTTACAATTTTAGTACACAGTATAGTTGAAAAATGCTTATCATTTCTCAACTTATGACCCTTATTTTATATATAATAATACAAAACCGAAAAAAATGGAAGAGGAAATATGCAATTTTAACATATTTTTTTCAAAAAATTATCAAAAATATATAATCAAACCATATTAATCCATGTAATTCTGTAATAATTAACAGTTTTATCTTCATAATTTATGGTTATATGGACAAATAACTTACAAGTTCGTTTTTAACTTTTTTTTAGTTAAATAGATTTTTAGTAAATATAAACAATTTATTTTTTTAGTTGTATACAATTTTCTCCAATATCAATTTTACCTTGTTTTAATAGACGACCAATTGCTCGCTTGAATGCATTTTTACTCAGTCCAAACTCTTGTTTAATAAGAAGTGGAGCTGCTTTATCTGTAAATGGAATCTTCCCACCATTTGCAAGCATATGCTCTAAAATTAATTCAACATCGGAGTCAATTTGTAAATAAGATTTTTCTCTAACACTTAAATTTAACTTACCATCTTCTCTTACCTTTACAACTCTTCCATCGATTTCATCACCAACTTGATAGTGAGCAAATAATTCTTTATTTGGAATCAATCCATGATATTTTAAGTCAACTGCTACTAATGCACCAATTTTGGGATTGATTTGGTAGATAACACCTTTTACTTGGTCCCCTGTATGATAAGGACTTTCCTTTTCTAGATGGTCATAAATTCTCATGGTTGCACAAAGACGTTCACTCTTATCAATATATAATGCAACGACACAATATTCTCCAACGTGTACTTTATGAGTCTGTTCTTTAAATGGTAAAAATAAATCCTTTTCTAATCCCCAATCTAAGAATGCACCAATGGAACTTACCGATACTACCTTTAATCTTGCTAACTGGCCAAGTTCCATTGCTGGATGATTGACTGTTGCGATTAATCGATCTTTTGAATCTCTATATAAAAAGACTGAAACTTTATCACCTGCTTTTGCATCCTTTTCTAGCTGTCCTCCTGGAAGAAGTACTTCTTCCTTCGTTCCTTCCATTCCTAAATATGCTCCATGAACGGTAATTCTATGAATCACCATTTCTTGTGTTTTTCCTAATTCCATCATATTTTTTCCTTTCTATTCTAACTCCTTAATCATTTCTTTTGTTAAAGGAATAAATGTCCTTGTATTTGGCAGTTTTTGTTCTTTTAATTTACTCTCTTCATCTGCCTTTTGCTCAAAATATTCTTGTGAGCATACGAGAGTTTTTCCTCGTTTATCAATCTTTTTATAAGTTCCATCTGGTTGAAGAAAATGAGCTTTTACATTGTCTGCAAGCATCACCTTTATAATAGAAAGAACTTCTCCTCGTATCTTCTTATCTTCAACTGGGAACATAATTTCAATTCGTTTATCTAAGTTTCTTGGCATCCAATCTGCACTTGCTAAAAAGACCTCTGGATTTTCTTGATTACAAAAGCAATAAATACGACTGTGCTCTAAATAGTTTCCTACAATGGAGCGCACGGTAATATTTTCACTAATTTCTGGTATTCCAGTTT
>CABUZU010000116.1 GCA_902496125.1 uncultured Lachnospiraceae bacterium | reverse complement strand
TATGATGAAAAAGGAATTCGTGAAAATGCAAGAAGAGTAAAAGAAGCATTTGCTTGGAATAAAAAGTTTAAAGAATATTTTGCAGTAAAAGCAAATCCGAATCCTTTTTTAATTAATATTTTAAAAGAATATGGATTTGGTTGTGATTGTTCTTCTATGACAGAATTAATGTTAGCACACACATTAGGATTTTCAGGAGAAGATATTATGTTTTCTTCAAATGTAACTCCAGCAAGCGAATATCAATATGCAAAAGAAATTGGAGCAATTATCAATTTAGATGATATCACTCATATTGATTTCTTAGAAAAATGTGCTGGTATTCCAGAAACCATTAGTTGTCGTTATAATCCAGGTGGAGTATTTAAGATGAGTAATGGCATTATGGATAACCCAGGAGATGCAAAATATGGTTTTACAACCGAGCAGTTATTTGAAGGCTTTAAAATCTTAAAAGCAAAAGGTGTTAAAAACTTTGGTATTCATGCATTTTTAGCAAGTAATACAGTTACAAATGAATATTATCCAAAGCTTGCGTCTATTTTATTTGAAACTGCTGTGAAGTTAAAAGAAGAAACAGGAGCAAATATTACATTTATCAATCTCTCTGGTGGAGTTGGAATTCCTTATACACCGGATGCGAAACCAAATGATATTTATGCAATTGGCGAAGGGGTACGTAAGGAATTTGAGAAAATCTTAGTACCTGCTGGACTTGGAGATGTTGCAATTTATGCAGAAATGGGTCGTTATATGATGGGTCCTTATGGATGCTTAGTAACACAAGCGATTCATGAAAAACATACTTATAAAGAATACATTGGATGTGATGCTTGTGCAGTAAACTTAATGCGTCCAGCAATGTATGGAGCTTATCATCATATTACAGTACTTGGTAAAGAAAATGAACCTTGTGACCATATGTATGATGTAACAGGTTCTCTTTGTGAGAACAATGATAAATTTGCGATTGACCGTATGCTTCCAAAGATTGATATAGGAGATTATCTAGTCATTCACGATACAGGAGCACATGGTTTTTCAATGGGATATAATTATAATGGTAAATTAAAATCTGCTGAACTTTTATTAAAAGAAGATGGCAGTGTTCAAATGATTCGTCGTGCAGAAACACCACAGGATTATTTTAGAACATTTGATTTTAGTGATATTATTAAACCGTTATTATAGGAAAATACGAAAAAGGGGATGTGTAACGCATCCTCTTTGTGTGTTAGATGGAGGAAATTTTGGGAAAGTTATCACCAATGATGCAACACTACTTATCGATTAAAGAAGCACATAAGGATTGCATTATTTTTTATCGTTTGGGCGATTTTTATGAAATGTTCTTTGACGATGCAGTAGAAATTTCAAGAGAATTAGAATTAACTCTTACAGGAAAAGAGTGTGGGTTAGAAGAAAGAGCACCGATGTGTGGGATTCCTCACCATGCAGTCGATGGATATTTGACGAGATTGGTGCAAAAAGGCTATAAGGTAGCAATTGTAGAGCAATTAGAGGATCCGAAGGCAACAAAAGGATTAGTAAAACGTGATGTTGTTCGTATTGTAACACCGGGAACGATTACAAGTGAACAGGCACTAGAAGAGTCTAAGAATAACTATTTGATGTGTATTGTTTATTTAGAAAAAGTATTTGGTGTGGCAACTGCTGATATTTCTACAGGTGAATTTTTTGTTACAGAGGTTTCAGAGTTAAAGAATTTAAATGATGAAATCAGTCGTTTTATGCCATCGGAAATCATTTGCAATGAAGCCACTTGTATGAGTGGGCTTGATTTTAATGATTTAAAAGATCGATTAGGAATTGTCGTTTCATCACTTTCTAGTCAATATTTTGATGATGTGAAGGCAAAAGAGACGTTAAAAGAGCATTTTAAAGAAGAAACTGATTTAAGAAATGATTCTGAGATGATTGCGGCAGGAGCAATTTTACAGTATTTATATCAGACACAGATGGATTCAGTAGGTCAGCTTACAACTGTTCAGTCTTATCGAAGTGAAAAATATATGATTTTAGATACTTCGACAAGAAGAAATTTAGAATTAACACAAACGCTTCGAGAAAAAAATAAAAAAGGTTCCTTACTTGGAGTATTAGACCATACACAGACTGCAATGGGTGCAAGAATGTTAAGACAGTGGATTGAACAACCACTACTTGATAAACAAGAGATTTTAGATAGACAGGATGCAATATCGGAACTTATTGAGCGAATGATTGATAGAGAAGAGCTTAGGGAATATTTAAATCCTATTTATGATTTGGAGCGTTTAGTAAGCCGTATTGCTAATCACACGGCCTCGCCTAGGGATTTAATTGCATTTAAAAACTCATTAAAGATGTTAGGACCGATTTCTAGCTTAATAGGAACCTTTGAATCAAATTTAATGAGAAGCTTATATACACAGTTAGACCCGTTAGAAGATATTTATAACCTGATTGAATCTGCTATTGTAGAGGAACCACCGATTACAATGAAAGAGGCTGGTATCATTAAGGATGGTTATAATGAACAGGCAGATTCTTATCGAAAAGCAAAGACAGAGGGAAAATCTTGGCTTGCAAAGGTAGAATCTGATGAAAGAGAAAAAACAGGAATTAAGAATTTAAAAGTTAAATTTAATAAAGTATTTGGTTATTATTTAGAAGTAACCAATTCTTATAAGGATTTAGTTCCAGATTATTTTATTCGTAAACAGACATTAGTAAATGCAGAACGATATATTACAGAAGACCTTAAGAAATTAGAAGATGTTATTTTAGGTGCAGAAGAAAAACTTTGTGATTTAGAATATAATTTATTTTGTGATGTAAGAGAAAAGATTGCTGCACAGATTTTAAGAATTCAAACCAGTGCAAAGGCTGTTGCTACATTAGATGTACTATCTTCATTAGCAGATGTAGCAGTTAAAAACGACTATACAAAGCCTAAGATTAATACCAAGGGCGTTATTAATATAAAAGATGGCAGACATCCAGTTGTAGAAAAATTAAGAAAAGATGAGATGTTTGTTGCAAATGATACGTATTTAGATAATTCTAGTAAAAGAGTAGCAGTTATTACAGGTCCAAATATGGCTGGTAAATCAACCTATATGAGACAGTCCGCATTAATTGTATTGATGGCACAGATTGGTAGCTTTGTACCTGCTAAGAGTGCAAATATCAGTATTTGTGATAGAATCTTTACTAGAGTTGGAGCTTCTGATGACTTAGCAAGTGGTCAAAGTACCTTTATGGTTGAGATGACAGAGGTTGCAAATATTTTAAAAAATGCAACTAGAAATAGTTTACTTGTTTTAGATGAGATTGGACGAGGAACTAGTACTTATGATGGAATGAGTATTGCATGGGCAGTCATTGAATATGTAAGCAATGCAAGAATGCTTGGTGCAAAGACCTTATTTGCTACTCATTATCACGAACTTACCGAATTAGAGGGTGTGTTGCCAGGCGTACATAATTATTGTATTGCGGTAAAAGAAAAAGGGGATGACATCGTCTTTTTACGTAAGATTGTAAAGGGTGGCGCAGATAAAAGCTATGGTATTCAAGTAGCAAAGCTTGCAGGAGTTCCTGATGTGGTATTAAACCGTGCAAAGCAGTTAGTAAGCGAGTTAAGCGATGCAGATATTACGATTCGAACAAGAAAAATTGCAAGAGGTTCCCAAGCAGCGGTAAGTCGAGTAAAAAAACCAGATGAAGTAGACTTGCAACAACTTACAATGTTTGATACAGTAAAAGAGGAATCAATTATTCAAGAGATTTCAGATATGAATTTGACACAGATGACACCGATTGATGCATTAAATACCTTGTATCGTATTCAATCGAAGTTGAAAAACAGAGTGTAAGAGGGAAAAAATATGTCTATCATTCATGTATTAGACCAAGCAACGATTAATCAGATTGCAGCAGGTGAGGTTATTGACCGCCCAAGCTCCGTGGTAAAGGAATTAGTAGAAAATGCAATTGATGCAAAGGCAAGTGTTGTGACCATCGAAATTAAAGAAGGCGGTCAAAAGCTGATTCGAATTACCGATAATGGAAGTGGAATTTTAAAAGATGACCTAAGTATTGCGTTTAAAAGACATGCAACTAGTAAGATTGTAAAAGCTGAGGATTTAGTCAGTGTAGGGAGTCTTGGATTTCGTGGCGAAGCCCTGTCAAGTATTGCAGCAATTGCAAAAGTAGAAGTCATTACAAAAACCAAAGAAGACTTTATGGGCAATCGCTATGTCATTGAAGGTGGGATTGAAAAAGAATGTGAAGAAATTGGAGCTCCAGATGGAACCACATTTCTAGTACGTGATATCTTTTTTAATACACCAGCTAGACAAAAGTTTTTAAAATCGGTATCGAGTGAAACCTCTCATATTAGTGATATTGTAGAAAGACTAGCCTTGTCACATCCAGAAGTTTCAATTCGATTTATTGTAAATGGACAAAATCGTTTTCATACTTCGGGCAGTAATCGTTTAAAGGATGTCATTTACAGTATTTATGGAAGGAATATTGCAAAACAATTATTAGAGGTAAATCTAGAAAAAGAGGATTTAAAGATTACAGGATATCTAGGTAAGCCTCAGGTTGCAAAGACCAATCGCTCTTATGAAATTTACTTTATTAATGGAAGATATATCAAAAGTAAAATGATTTCGGAAAGCTTAGAGGAAGGATGTCGAACCTTTTTAATGCAGCATCGTTTTCCATTTTGTGTACTTCATATGGAAATTAATAGAGAACGATTAGATGTCAATGTACATCCATCAAAGATGGAGCTTCGTTTTCAAAATCCAGAGTATTTTTCAGAGCAGATTATTAGTTGTGTAAAACAAACATTGGGTGGAAATGACTTAATACCAGAAACAAAAATAGAACCAACAGTAATAAAAGAAGAACCCGTATATAATCCAGCTCCAAAGCCGATGACAGAGTTTAAATTACCTCCAATTCCACCTAAAAAAATAGAGCCTATAGAAAAGCCTAAAGTGATAGTTCCAAAACCAGAACCAAAGATAGTAACACCAGAGCCAAAGCTCGTTATTCCGCCTGCTAGTAAGATTCGTTTAGTAGGTCAGCTTTTTGATACGTATTGGGTTGTGGAATATGAGGGTGAATGTTTAATCATTGACCAACATGCAGCTCATGAAAAGGTGATGTATGAAGAGATTGTAGAGTCATTATCAACTAGAAAGTTTCAGATGCAACAGTTGTTGCCACCAAGAATTATTACATTAACGCCAAAACAAAGAGCTTCTTATGAACAGTTAAATCCGTTTCTATCAGAAATGGGATTTGAAGTAGAGCCTTTTGGTGGCAGTGAGATTGCGGTATATGGAATGCCAGATAATTTAATTGGAATTGAACCAGAAGAATTTTTGGTTGGATTATTAGATAGAGGTAGTGAAGGTAAAAAATGGGTGCCAGAAGAGGTCTATGAAAGGGCAGCAACGATGGCATGTAAGGCTGCAATTAAAGGAAATCATAGGCTTAGCGAACAGGAAGCAAAGGCATTATTTGAGAAATTAGTAAACTTAAAAAATCCGTATACTTGTCCTCATGGCAGGCCAACAATGATACGTATGACACAACGTGAATTAGAAAAGAAATTTAAGAGGGTCTTATAATGATGAAGAAACCACTAGTGGTCCTAACAGGTCCCACAGCAGTAGGAAAAACAGCATTATCCATTGACCTTGCAAAAAGAATCAATGGAGAGATTGTCAGTGCAGATTCCATTCAGGTTTATAAAGGAATGGATATTGGTTCTGCAAAAATTACAAAAGAAGAAATGGATGGGGTTAAACACTATTTAATTGATGTGTTAGAACCAACTAAAGACTTTAATGTGGCAACCTTTAAGGAAATGGCAGTCGCTGCAATGAAAGAAATCTATAGCAAGGGGAAGATTCCAATTATTACCGGTGGAACGGGGTTCTACATTCAAGCGGTACTTTATGATATTGATTTTACAAAGACACAGTCGG
>CABUZU010000115.1 GCA_902496125.1 uncultured Lachnospiraceae bacterium | reverse complement strand
CGAAATGTGGCGGAGAGATTTTAGTTCGAAAGACCAAAAAAGGCAGAAGATTCTATGGATGTGAACACAATCCAGATTGTGACTTTATGTCATGGCAAAAACCAGTAAGTAAAAAATGTCCAACTTGTGGGGGCTATATGATTGAGCGTGGTAATAAAATCACTTGTGCAGACCCTGCTTGTGGATATACAGAGAGTAAGTAAATAAAATAATAATTAAGAAAGAGACTGACATTTTATAGTAGTCTCTTTCTTTTTTCTTGCATTTTAAGGTTAATGATGATACTATATAGATAATTGAGTTAACATCGTATTAATAATGAAAGGAAGGAAAATTTCATGAGCGTACAATTATTAGATAGAACCAGAAAAATTAATAAACTTTTACACAATAACAGTTCGTCAAAGGTTGTGTTTAATGATATTTGTGAAGTACTTAGTGAAATCTTAGAATCAAATACATTGGTGATTAGTAAAAAAGGTAAGATACTAGGTCTTGGATTTACACCCGGTGTAACACAGATTCACGAGCTATTAGCGGAGGATGTTGGAGATTTTGTTGACAATTTATTGAATGAGCGACTACTAAGTATTCTTTCTACTAAGGAAAATGTAAATTTAGAAACCTTAGGATTTACGATGAATATAAGAGGATATGAAGCAATTATTAGTCCAATTGATATTGCAGGAGAACGATTAGGTACATTGTTTATTTATAAATGTAGAGATAGCTATACCATTGATGATATTATTGTCTGTGAATATGGTACAACGGTTGTTGGGCTTGAAATGATGCGTTCCGTTCATGATGAAAATGTAGAAGAAGAAAGGTCAAAGAATGTAGTAAAGGCTGCAATTCATACCTTATCTGCTTCCGAAAGAGAAGCAATTTATTATATTTTCAAAGAATTAAAAGGAAAAGAAGGTACGTTAGTTGCAAGTAAGATTGCAGATAAAGTGGGAATTACTCGTTCCGTTATTGTCAATGCACTTCGTAAATTTGAAAGTGCTGGTGTCATTGAGTCTCATTCTTCAGGTATGAAGGGAACGAAGATTCGAATTATCAATGATGCTATTTTTGATGAATTAGAAGGACTTAAGTAAAAAATAATTTTTTAAATTTATACTTGCATTTGTAAAAGAGTTGTGATATAGTGAAATGGTATGTAAAAAATAATAAGCACGTATACTGATTTCAAAGGAAGGTGCCGGCGTCGACAGAGAATCTGATTCATGCGGTCTCCGGAAGTAGAAGTATACGGAAGCAAAAACCAAACGGAGGTATTTACAATGAGCGTTATTTCTATGAAACAGCTCTTAGAAGCAGGTGTACATTTCGGACACCAGACAAGAAGATGGAACCCTAAGATGGCTCCTTATATTTACACTGAAAGAAATGGTATCTACATCATCGACTTACAGAAATCTGTAGTTATGGTTGACGATGCTTACAAGGCAGTATCTGATATCGCTGCTAATGGTGGTACAATCTTATTCGTAGGTACTAAGAAACAGGCACAGGATGCAATCGCAGCAGAAGCTGAACGTTGTGGAATGTACTATGTAAACCAGAGATGGTTAGGTGGTATGTTAACAAACTTCAAGACTATCCAGAGCCGTATTGAAAGATTAAAGAAAATCGAAACTATGCAGGAAGATGGAACTTTTGATCTTCTTCCTAAGAAAGAAGTTATCGAATTAAAGAAAGAATTAGAAAAATTACAGAAAAACTTAGGTGGTATTAAGGAAATGAAGAAACTTCCAGATGCTATCTTCATTGTAGATCCTAAGAAGGAAAGAATCTGTGTTCAGGAAGCTCATACATTAGGTATTCCATTAATCGGTATCGCAGATACTAACTGTGATCCAGAAGAATTAGATTATGTAATCCCTGGTAATGATGATGCAATCAGAGCCGTTAAATTAATCGTTTCTAAAATGGCAGACGCTGTAGTTGAAGCTAGCCAGGGTGAAACTTTTAATGAAGAAGCAGCAGAAGTTGCTGCAGCTGAGGAGGAATAAAAAATGGCTATTACAGCAGGAATGGTAAAAGAATTAAGAGAGATGACTGGCGCTGGTATGATGGATTGTAAGAAAGCTCTTACAGCTACAGAAGGCGATATGGAAAAAGCTGTAGAATTCTTAAGAGAAAAAGGTCTTGCAGCTGCTGCTAAAAAAGCAAGCAGAATTGCAGCTGAAGGTATTTGTGACATTGTTGTTGCAGATGACAAGAAGGGTGCAATCGTAGAAGTTAACTCTGAAACAGACTTCGTAGCTAAGAATGCTGATTTCCAGGCATATGTTAAAGAAGTTGCTAATCAGGCACTTAATACAAAATCAGCTACAGTTGAAGAATTCCTTGCAGAAGCTTGGTTATCTGATACTACTGAAACAGTAGAACAGGCTTTATCTAGAAAGATTGCTACAATCGGTGAAAAATTAAGCATTCGTAGATTTGCTCAGTTAGAAGGCGATGTAGTAGTAGGATACATCCATGGTGGCGGACGTATTGGTGTTTTAGTAAGTGCTGATGCAGAAGTTGTAAACGATGATGTAAAAGAAGCTTTAAAGAACGTTGCTATGCAGATTGCAGCATTAAATCCTAAATATGTTTGCAGAGAAGAAGTCAGCGCAGAATTCTTAGCTCATGAAAAAGAAATTATCATGGCTCAGATTGAAAACGATCCTAAGGAAGCTGCTAAACCTGATAAGGTTAAAGAAGGTATGGTTCAGGGACGTATCAATAAAGAATTAAAAGATATTTGCTTAGTAGACCAGGTTTACGTTAAAGCAGAAGATGGAAAACAGAACGTTGGCAAATACTTAGAAGCTGTTTCTAAGGAAGTTGGCGGAAAAGTTGCTGTTAAGAAATTCATCCGTTTCGAAACTGGTGAAGGCTTAGAAAAGAAAAACGAAGACTTCGCAGCTGAAGTTGCAAAACAGATGAATAAATAATTACGTTGGCAAATTTAAGACTTTTGAACCCTGAAAAGTAAGTATTTACAAGGTTTTACAATGTTTTTAAGCAATTTAATATATGTGCGTAAGACAGTTTAAAGTGTCATGATTTAACGTAATATGACATGAGTTGTTGAGTAGAGTTTGCGTCACAAATTGAGTAAATTCAAAAGTAGTTTACCTTTAGCAAAGAATACGCAAATTTGACGATTACATCACGGTCAATGCATATAAGAATGAGAGACTAACCAATAAGGTTGGTCTCTTTTTTATTGTCTTGTGAAATTTTAAATGATGTGTTAAAATATTAAATAAGAATATTTTAAATTCTTGATGGAATGGGTGCGATGTACCAATGACTGATGATAAATATGTTCCGTCTAAGAAAGTAGAGGAAATTTTAGATAGTTATCGTTTAATGGACGATGATTTCATGACTCTATTTTTTGACCAGAACTTTGAAGCAACTGAATTACTTTTGAATATTATTTTAAATCGAAAAGATATCAAAGTAAAGAGTATGGAAGTACAAAAAATAGAAAAAAATCCTTTAGTAGGTGGAAGAAATGTAATTTTAGAGCATTTTAATACAGAGAGACCATTATATTTATTAGGTAGTGCAGTTACACAGTTTACAGGTATGGATCTTGAAAGAATTGCCTCTTGGCTAAGAAAAATGAACAAAGAAGCATACTATGAAGATATATTAGAAGAAAACCTTGATACTAGACTTTTCTAGTACCAAGGTTTTTTTCTAGCATTTGTTATTGTAAAACTTAACAAAATGTAGTATATTTATAGTATTAGATAAAATTGGAGCGACATTGTGGAAAATAGAAATTTACAAAATGAAGAAGTTATCAGTATGTTAAAGGATTTTTATTTTCGTATTACAGTGGTAAATCTTGATAAGAACTTAGTAGAGAATGTAAAATTAAGAGAAGCTGAGCGTGAAATGGAATTTGAAACCGTACAATATGATGAGACTATGAAATTATGTGCGAAGAATTTTGTTAGAAAAGATGGTATGGAGATTCTTCTTCGAGTTGTTATGATTGGGAAAGAGTCTGATAGCACAGAAAGCTTATGGCTATATTCAAAAGTAGAGAAAATTGATTAGGAAAGGAATATTATTATGACAGTAAAAGAATGTTATGAACAGATGAATGGAGATTATGATGAGGTCATGTCTCGTCTTAGAAAGGAAGAACGTGTTCAAAAATTTGTGTTAAAGTTTTTAGAAGATAAGAGTTTTGAATTACTTTGCACTTCATTAGAAGCAAATAATGGAGAAGAGGCGTTTCGTGCAGCTCATACATTAAAGGGTGTATGCCAGAATTTAGCGTTTACACAGTTATATCGTTCGAGCTTTGAGATTACAGAAGCGCTTAGACACGGAATTTCTAGTGAAGCTCCTATGCTTTTAGAACAGGTTAAAGCAGATTATAAATTGACAGTAGATGCAATTAAAGGATTGCAATAGACAAAATGGCAAAGATTTTTTCTTTGCCATTTTGCGTTAATGAAAAAAATTCTCAATAAAGCTATTGACTCCTAATGAAAATTAGAGTATACTAACCACATTGAAATTGAAAAGCGATTCTCAATTGAGAGGAAGAAAGGAGATTGTTATGCCATTATCAATGAGTAGAGAAGGAGAGCCTAGTATCATTAAAAGAATCGGTGGCAAGGAAGAAACGAAGAAGTTTTTAGAAAGCCTTGGATTCGTAGTAGGTGCCACTGTTACTGTAATCTCTGCAATTGGTGGAAATATTATCGTTAATGTAAAAGGTTCTAGAGTAGCCATTGGTAGAGATATGGCTAATAAGATTCTAGTTTAGTTCTAAAATTATTTTAGCAATTAAATTAATTTTTAAGGAGGGAACTTTTATGAAAACATTAAGAGAAGTTACTGTTGGCGAAAATGTCAAAGTAAAAAAGATCACAGGTACAGGTCCAGTTAAGAGAAGAATTATGGATATGGGAATTACGAAGGGTGTAGATATTCATGTTCGTAAGGTTGCACCTTTAGGTGACCCTGTAGAGATTACAGTAAGAGGTTATGAATTATCACTTCGTAAAGCAGATGCTGAAATGATTGAGGTAGAATAGCATCTTATTTTTTAAGATTATCGTTAGTGTATACTAATATAATATAGTTATTACAAATATCTATTAGAGTAAAAGGAGTAGAAAAATGTCTATTACAATAGCATTAGCAGGTAACCCTAACTGTGGTAAAACAACATTGTTTAATGCGTTGACTGGTTCCAATCAGTTCGTTGGTAACTGGCCAGGTGTTACAGTAGAGAAAAAAGAGGGTAAACTAAAAGGAAATAAGGAGGTTATCATTACTGACTTACCAGGTATTTATTCCTTATCTCCATATACATTAGAGGAAGTAGTTGCTAGAAATTACTTAATCAATGAAAAACCAAACGTTATTTTAAATATCGTAGATGGTACCAATATTGAAAGAAACCTTTATTTAACCACTCAGTTAATTGAACTTGGTATTCCAGTTGTTATGGCTGTCAATATGATGGACCTTGTTGAGAAAAACGGCGATAAGATTCACATTAGTAAATTAGCTAAGAGTTTAGGTTGTGAAGTTGTAGAAATCTCAGCTTTAAAAGGAACTGGTATTAAAGAAGCAGCCGATAAAGCAATTGCTTTAGCAAAGGGTGCAAAGAGAAATACCTTAGTACATAAATTTGACCCAGAAGTTGAAAAACAGATTGATGCAGTAAAAGCAAAACTTGGCAGTGATATATTTGAAGTACAAAAGAGATTCTTTGCAATTAAGTTACTCGAAAGAGATGATAAGATTGCAGAGCAGATGAAATCTGTACCAAATGTAGATGCAGAAATCAAAGCATTAGAAGATGCATTTGATGATGATACCGAAAGTATTATTACCAATGAAAGATATGTATACATCTCTAATATTATTGGTGATTGTATTACAAAGAATACGAAGAGAACTCTTACCACATCTGATAAGATTGATAAGATTGTAACCAATAGATTTTTAGCTCTTCCAATTTTTGCAGTTATTATGTATTTAGTATACTTTATTTCTGTAACGACTGTTGGTGGAATTGCGACAGACTGGGCAAATGATGGTGTGTTCGGTGATGGCTGG
>CABUZU010000114.1 GCA_902496125.1 uncultured Lachnospiraceae bacterium | reverse complement strand
CTTCCTAAGATTTATGAAGAGATTGTAAAGGCAGAAGGACTTTTAGGTTATGTCAACATGGAATAGTAGAGGACTAAGGGGTTCAGCACTAGAAGAACTGATTAATCATACAAATGAGCGTTATCGGCAGCAAAAACTAGCACTGATTCAAAAGATTCCAACTCCGATTAAACCAATTAAGATTGATAAGTCTACAAGGCATATTACACTCGCTTATTTTGACCAAAAAAGTACAGTAGACTATATTGGTACGGTACAAGGAGTACCCGTATGCTTTGATGCAAAGGAATGTCATGTCGATACCTTTCCTCTTCAAAACGTGCACGAGCACCAGATTCAATTTATGAAGGAATTTGAAGAACAAGGTGGCGTTGCATTTTTGATTATTGAGTATACTCATAAGAATCTTTTTATTTATATGCCATTTAAAGATATTTATTATTTTTGGAAGAGAATGAAAGATGGAGGCAGAAAAAGCTTTCAATTTAAGGAAGTGGATTTGTCTTATCAAATTAAATTAAAAGGGGTGCTTCTTCACTATTTAGAAGCACTTCAAAAGGACTTAGAAACAAGAGAAGAATGATTTGACAGAAGTTCACGTTTGAGGTACACTATATTAGTTAAAAAAAGAGTAGGAGCGATTAGTATGAAGCAATTACTACATACCCCAGAGGGAGTAAGAGATATTTATAATAGTGAATATGCTCGCAAGCTAAAAATAGAGAGAACCATTCAAAAGACGATGAATCTCTATGGTTATCAAGGAATTCAGACACCAACTTTTGAGTTTTTTGATATTTTTGCAAAAGAAAGAGGTAGTGTCATCTCAAAGGAAATGTTTAAATTATTTGATAGAGAAGGGAATACCTTAGTACTTAGACCAGATATGACACCATCGGTTGTAAGATGTGCTTGCAAGTATTTTTCAAAAGAAGATATGCCAGTACGTTTAGCTTATCTTGGTAATACCTTTATTAATAAAAGTAGCTATAGAGGCCGTTTAAAAGAAAGCACAGAAGTAGGTGCGGAATTAATTGGTGATGGCGGTAAGGATGCAGATGCAGAAAGCGTTGCATTAGTAATCGAATGTTTAAAAAACTGTGGATTAAAAGAGTTCCAGATTGATGCAGGTCATGCAGGATTTTTAGAGGGACTTTTTGAAGAAGCGGGTATTACAGACGAGGTAGCAGAAGAAATTCGTGCTTTATTAAAGAATAAAAACTTTTTTGCATTAGAGAGCTTATTATTAGAATTAGATTTAAGCGATAATGTAAGAAAGGTATTTGCTACAATTCAAAATTATACAGGCGATATTGAACAGGTAAAAGAAGTAGGAACTCTACTTACGAATGAAAAATGCCATAAGGCAATTCGAAGACTTACTGAGCTTTATAAGATTATGGGTTACTATGGCTATGAACAGTACCTAAGCTTTGACCTTTGTATGGTAACGGAATATCGTTATTATACCGGTGTGATTTTTAATGGTTATACCTATGGTACTGGAGATGCAATTGTATCTGGTGGACGTTATGATTCATTAATGAAGCAGTTTGGTAAAGATGAACCTGCAATTGGTTTTAAGATTTCTGTAGATGGACTGTTAACCGCACTTTCTCGTCAAAATATTGAAGTGGAAGTTCCAAGTGTTGATACCATGATTGTTTACCATGATGCAGATAAGGAACGTGCAATTCGCCTTTCTTGTCAGATGAGAGCACAGGGAAAGTTTGTTCAGGTATTTTCAATTGAACCAGGTAGTGATTTAGAACGCTATCAAAAGCTTGGTAAGAAGAATGGAATTCATGAATTATTATATATTGAACCAGAGACTAAGATTGTTAAAACTTATGAATTAACAAAGGAGGATAAGTAATGAGAGATATCGTATTTGCATTGCCAAAGGGACGTCTAGCAGAAAAGACGATGGATTTATTGGCACAGATTGGAATTACTTGTCCGGAAATGGATGACAAGGGAACGCGTAAATTAATCTTTCGAAATGAAGAATTAGGTTATAAATTTTTCCTTGCAAAGCCAAGTGATGTACCCACTTATGTAGAATATGGTGCGGCAGATATTGGTGTAGTAGGAAAGGATACGATTATTGAAGAAGGTC
The DNA here is from genome assembly GCA_902496125.1 of uncultured Lachnospiraceae bacterium. Classification (GTDB taxonomy): domain Bacteria; phylum Bacillota; class Clostridia; order Lachnospirales; family Lachnospiraceae; genus TWA4. Next base: position 4,132 of record CABUZU010000114.1, on the reverse strand, counting down.
GTAAATTCTATGAAGTACTAGACCTCGACATGGGCAAATGCAAGATGTGTGTTTGTGGACCTGAAAGTTCAAGAGAAAAACTACAGCATAGAGAATTAATTCGTGTAGCAACAAAATATCCAAATATTGCAAAGGATTATTTCTTGAATCAAAAACATCAAACAGTAGAAATTATCAAATTAAACGGCTCCATTGAACTTGCTCCATTAGTAGGATTATCAGAGGTAATCGTTGATATTGTAGAAACAGGTTCTACACTTAGAGAAAATGGATTAGTGGTTTTAGAAGAAGTTTGCGATTTATCTGCTAGAGTAGTAGTAAATCAAGTAAGCATGAAGATGGAGAATGAAAGAATTACTAAAATCTTGTCAGGAATTAGAGGGCTTTTGTAATTTAAAAAAACTAGAAGGAGGACATAATGCAAATCTATCCGGCAATTGAAATTTTAAATGGTCAGTGTCAGGGATTTAAACGTGGATTTGAAAATCCACTGGTATCTCCAGTAGAGATGGCACTAGATTGTTTAAGAAAAGGTGCTACATTTATTCATTTAGTAGATTTAGATGGCTCTACACAAGGTCATTCTGTAAATGTAGGTGTCTTAAAAAAAATTGCTTATGAAATACCCGTACCATTACAGCTAGGGGGAGGTATTCGAAATTTACAAGAAATGGAATATGTATTAAACTGTGGGATGAGCCGAGTCATTATTGGAAGGGCAGCAGTACAAAATCCCGGTTTTGTCAAGGAAGCGATAAGACTTTTTTCTGCAAAACGAGTTGTAGTGTCAATTACCATAAAGGACAATCGTGTATACGACCATCATCAGCTTTTTAGCAGTACATATTCACCAATGGATTTTTGTAAAAAAATGGAACAAAATGGTTTAAAGACCATTATTATAAAAGAAGATTCTAGTTTTATTATGAATGAAGGTCCTGTTATTGATTTTAGTAGTGAAGTTACAAGAAAAACGAATTTAGATGTCATTGTAAATAGTGATAAAATTTATGCTCTAAAGGATTTAGAACACATTAAACAAGCCGGTATCCACGGTTCATTAGTGGGTAAGGCATTGACGGAACATTGGATTGATTTAACAAGAGCAATCAGGTTATTTCAGTAAAAAGAAACGTGAAAGAAGTGAGAGTATGTCAGAAGTAAAAAAGATGGCACCTTTTATGAATTTAAAAGGCGATGAAAATACAGAAGAAGTAGTATCTACTTGTCAAAAATATAGTGATGGTGGGGCTGATTTATTAGTTTTAATTGATGACAGCACATCAGAAGAAAATCATAAACAAGTAGTAAATATGATAAAAGAAGTTGCAAAAAATCCAGTATCACCAATTGTGTGTGGTGGTTCAATTCACCATATTGATGATATTAAAAAGTATTTATATGTGGGTGCACAACAAGTACTCTTTCGTGTAGGGGACGATAAAGCACTGATAAAAGAGGGAATTTCACGTTTTTCGAATAAACGTTGTGCGATGTTAGTAGACAGTAACGACGATATTGCATTTGCAAAAGAATGTGGAATGGAAAATTTATATTCCATCAATGAAACATTAGATGTTTGTGTGTTATCAAATGATTTAGAAAAAAGAGATGTATTCATTCCTAGTGTAAAATGGGAAGAATTAAAGCTAAATTCCGATAATATGATTCCAGTTGTAGTTCAAGATTACTTAACCGAAAAAGTATTGATGGTTGCCTATATGAATGAAGAATCTTATCATCATACGTTAAAAACAGGTAAGATGACTTATTATAGTCGTAGTAGAAAGGAACTTTGGGTAAAGGGTGAAACCTCAGGTCATTATCAATATGTTAAGAGTTTAAAGATTGATTGTGACAATGATACGATTCTAGCAAGAGTTTATCAAGTTGGTGCAGCTTGTCATACCGGTAATAAAACTTGTTTCTACCGCGACATTGCAAGTAAAGAACAAGAAAGAGTCAATCCTTATAAGGTATTAGAAAGAGATTATGCAGTCATTAAAAACCGCAAGGAAAATCCAAAGGAAGGTTCTTATACGAACTATTTATTCGATAAGGGTCTTGATAAAATCTTAAAGAAGGTTGGAGAAGAAGCAACTGAGATTGTAATTGCAGCAAAGAATGAAAAAGACAGTGACCAAGAAGTAACTTATGAAATTGCTGACTTTTTATACCATTTAATGGTACTTATGGCAGATAAGGATATCACCTGGGATGATGTAGCAAGAGAATTGGTAAATCGTTCAAATTAAACTTGAAACTTATTAGGATATGTGATAAGATAGGGACGATTGGATAAAATAAAGAAAGGAGATAACATAGATGTCATTATTAGTATATTTGAGAATGGTTTTAAAAGTCGTATTTGTATTATTATGTGTTGCACTTACAGTTACAATATTGGCTCAAGAAGGTAAAACTCAGGGACTTGGCACAATTGCCGGCGGTGCTGAGACTTTCTGGAGCAAAAATAAAGGTCGTACAATTGAAGGAAAGTTAGAGAAAGCTACTAGATGGATGGTTGTTGCTTTCTTTGTTTTAGCAATTGCGATTTCTTTATATTATAATAGATAGAAACTTATGGACTTATTGCAACAGATAGCAATAAGTCCTTTTTAATTAGTGAGGTAAAAAATTGGAAGAAAGAAAGCAAATTATATTAGATATTATTAATGATAAACACTATAAACCAATGAAATTAAAGGAACTTGCCATTTTATTAAATGTTCCAAAGGAACGAAGACATGAATTAAAAGAGGTAGTAGATGCCCTAGTAGCAGATGGCAAGGTTGCAATTTCAAGAAATGGTAAAATTGGACGTGAAAAATTAGATGCTTTAGTTGGAATCTACCGTGCAACAAGTAGAGGATTTGGATTTGTTAGTGTAGAAGGCTATGAGAAGGACTTCTATATTCATGAAAAAAATACAAACGGTGCGATGCATGAAGATGTTGTATTAATGCAAGTCATTGCAAAGGAAAAAGGCGATAAATCAGCAGAAGGACGAATTGTAAAAATCAAAGAACATGGTTTAAAACAGGTAGTTGGTTTATATCATAAGAAGAAAAACTTTGGATTTGTACTACCAGATAATGCCAAAATTACCATGGATGTCTATATTCCAAACGGTCATGATAAAGGTGCAGTAGACGGACATAAAGTCGTTGCTAGAATTGATTCCTATGGTGGAAATGGAAAGAAGCCAGAGGGAACGATTATAGAAATTTTAGGTCATAAAAATGACCCAGATACCGATATTTTATCCGTTGTTCGCTCTTATGAAATTCCAGAACAATTTAAAGAAGCCACTCTTCGTCAAGCAGAACGCATACCAGAAGAGGTAAGTGAAAAGGAAAAAGCTGGTAGAAAAGATTTACGTCATTTACAGACGGTTACCATTGATGGAGAAGATGCGAAGGATTTAGATGATGCAATTACCCTGTCTTTTAAGGATGATAAATACTATTTAGGTGTTCATATCGCAGATGTCAGTCACTATGTAACAGAGGGTTCTCCACTTGATAAGGAAGCATTAGAAAGAGGTACCAGTGTCTACTTAGTAGACCGTGTAATTCCTATGCTTCCACATCGTTTATCGAATGGAATCTGTTCGTTAAATCAAGGATGTGACCGTTTAGCACTTAGTTGTCTGATGGTATTTGACAAAAATGGTAATCAGTTAAGTCATGAAATTGCTGAGACGGTTATTCAGGTAGATAGACGAATGAGCTATACCAGTGTAAAGAAAATTATTGAAGACCATGACGAAGAAGAATGCAAAAAATACGAAGAACTACTTCCAATGTTTGAACTTATGAATGAACTGGCAAGCATTCTTAGAAAAAAACGTAAACAAAGAGGAGCACTGGACTTTGATTTTCCAGAAAGTAAGATTATTTTAGATGAAAATGGAATTCCAATTGATGTAAAGCCGTATGAAAGAAACCATGCGACTGATTTAATTGAAGACTTTATGCTTGCAGCAAATGAAACAGTTGCCGAGGATTACTTTTGGCAGGAATTGCCATTTTTATATCGTGTACATGATGTACCAGATTCTGAAAAAATTGCACAGTTAGCGACGTTAATTCGTACCATGGGTTACGGCTTAAAGACCACAGGCTATGGT
>CABUZU010000113.1 GCA_902496125.1 uncultured Lachnospiraceae bacterium | reverse complement strand
GGAATTTTTTTATAGATGTTCTAGTCTACATGGTACACATTTTAATGTCACAAATCCAGAAATTGGGTCGGTATAATCTAAGCTACATAAATCATTTACATTTCCATTTGCCCAACTTTCCTCCATAAAGGAGCTTCCACCACCAAATGGAATGTGAATAGATCCAGGAGCCATATCACTAATTTTAGCCGTGAAGCATTTATTGCCAAATGGACTGATAACACGAACCTTTTCGTTATCTTTAATTTCATATTTTTTAGCATCGGATTTACAAATCTCTAATGCAGGATAAGGCTCATATTTGGCTATTTCTGGAATATTTTGTCCAAAAGAGCTAATTCGAACCTTGCCACGAGAACCAGAGGTTAGAATCAATGGATAGGTCTTTTCATCCATTTGTGGTAAACTTCGAATATCTTTATAGATAGGAAGCCCGTCATAGCCTGCATCGACTAAAATTTGAGAAATAATTTCAATTTTACCAGATGGTGTTGGAAATCCTGGTTTTTTATCGCTTCGAAGGAGACCTTTTTTAAACTTATGATAAATGGTTTCAGGCTTCTTTTTCAAAGAAACAAGATTGCCATCTGATAGTTTTTCTAGTAAATCTTTATCCCCATTTACTGCCCATAGATAGAGTTCTTCATTGTTTTTTGGAAGGCAGTCGCCAAATCCTAAGCGACTTGCAATTCCTTGCAGAATAAAAACATCATTTTTACATTCACCCAATGGCTCAATGAGCGGATAACGAAGTCTACCGTCACGAGAATGGAAGTTTGCAGAGGCATTTTCATACCAAGTACAAGCTGGGAAGATGACATCGGCGTATTTTGCATCTTCTGTCATATAGCGTTCTAACACGATAAAACATTTTAGTTTTTGATAAGCTTCTTTCCACTTTTGACTATCAGGATAGGTAACGATAGGAGAACCACCACAGATTAGAAGTCCTTCAATTGGATAGGGATTCTCTTCTAAAATTGCCTTTGGCATACAAGCAAATTGCGATTCATTTGTAAAATCTGTAAACAATGGATAGGTTTCTTTGCCAATTGGTTCTTTTTCAAAAGCTGTTAATGTAGGTTTCCAGTTCGAAACATTTTGCGTATCAAAGTAAATACCACCTTCGACATCAATCTTATCGGTTAATGCCCATAATAAGTAAATTGCTCGAATATTTTGTACTGCACTTAATTGATATTCTAATCCAGTATACGAAATTAATGGAATTTTATTTGTAGAGACAAAAAGATTGGTAATTTCTTCAAAAAGTGAATATTCAATATTGCACTGTCTTAACAGTTTGGTAGTTGTTAATGTATCTAAATATTCTTTTAACTTATCAAATCCAGAAGTATAGTTTGCTACAATTTCTTCATTATATTGATGGTTATCGATAATTCTTTTTAACATAGCAAGAGCTAGAGCACCGTCACTTCCAGGCATAATTGGAACCCAAATATCTGCTTCTTGTCCAATTCCTTCTTTTCTAGGATCAATTACGACAAGCTTTGCACCTCGTTGCCTTGCCTTTTGAATGCGTTTAGAGAAAAAATCCGTTCCGTCATCGGTATCGGTATTTTTTCCCCATACAAAGATGGCATCACAGTGTTCAATATCTTGTTTCATACTAGCGGCACCATCAATGCCAAAGGTTAAAACAGGTCCAATTTGTTTAGAGACGATGTTACAAATAGAACCACAGCTTGATTTATTTGGTGTTCCAAGCTCCTTAGAAAAAATGTTACCGGCTTTGCTAATCATTTGTTCTAGAACACCTTGTCCGAAATAGGTAGCAATTGAAGGTGCTCCAGTGGTATCTACAACATCTTTTATTAGAGATGCGGCATAGTCAAAAGCTTCATCAAAGGAAGCTTGTCTGAATTTGCCTTCTCCTTTTTTGCCTGTACGAATAAGTGGATGAAGGAGTCTATCCTTTCCATAGATAACAGCTGGTGCTAATGCACCTCTTGTACAGATTCGTCCGTAAGGCGATTTAGTATCTGCTTCAATTTTGGTAATTTTGCCATCGGTAATGGTCGCTTGAATTGCACATTGGCTACGACACATTCCACATAACCCTCTTTTTAATTGTGTCTTCATAAAAATAATCCCCCCTTGAAGATTGAGCTTATAAGTACTATACTAGAAAAAATTACATTTAGAAAGGAAATAAAATATATGTGTACAGCAGCAACTTATAAAACAAAGGATTTCTATATGGGTAGAACGCTTGATTATGAGTTCTCTTATGGTGAACAGATTACGATTACCCCAAGAAATTATCCATTTGAATTTCGTCATGATAAAAAACTAGAAAAACATTATGCAATGATTGGAATGGCGCATGTCTGCGATGGATATCCACTTTATTACGATGCCGTAAATGAAAAAGGGCTTGGTATGGCAGGCCTTAACTTTGTAGGAAATGCAAGCTACAACGAGTTAAAGGAAGAATATCGAAATGTGGCCCAGTTTGAATTTATTCCATGGATTTTAAGTCAGTGTGCTTCGCTAGAGGAAGCAAAGAAACTTTTACGCCAAATGAATCTTGTAGGAACCACTTATAGTGAACAATTTCCAGCAGCGAAGCTTCACTGGATTATTGCAGATAAAAGTGGTGCGATTACAGTAGAATCTGTTGCAGATGGATTAAAGGTCTATGACAATCCAGTTGGTGTATTAACCAATAATCCACCATTTGATAAACAGATGTTTGCATTAAACAACTATATGCATCTTTCACCAAAACAACCTAAAAATTTATTTTCAGATAAAATTCAATTAGATGCTTATAGTAGAGGAATGGGAGCTCTTGGTCTTCCAGGTGATTTATCCTCATCCTCTCGATTTGTCAGGGTCGCATTTACCAAGCTTCATTCCATTTCAGGTGATTCAGAAGAAGAAAGTGTCGGACAATTTTTCCATATCTTAGGATCAGTCGATCAACAAAGAGGTTGCTGTGAGGTTGATGAAGGAAAATATGAAATTACCATTTATACTTCTTGTATGAATGCCTCAAAGGGTATCTACTATTATACCACTTATACCAATCATCAAATCACCGCAGTGGATATGCATAAAGAAAACCTAGAAGAAACGAAGGTAATTAGCTATCCAATGCTTGAAAAAGAAGAGTTTCGTTGGCAAAATCATTAGAAAAAGGGACGCACAGTCCCTTTTTTATTATTCAGCTTGTGGAATTTTTGATTTCCCTTTTATTAAGCCTAAAATTCCAGCAAGTATTGTAAGAATTGCGCCAATACGACCAAATAGAGCAGTCTTATGACACATCATTTCAGAATTTCCACAGATACCAGTACCAATTGTTTCATTACTAAGTAAAAGAATTAAGATTGCAGTTACAATGATAAGAATTGGTAATTTAAAGTCTTGTTTTCCAATCAAGGTAAGTATCGCTTCTGCTAATAAAAGAATACCAAATAACAAGAGAACGATACCATAATAATGACATCGCATAAAGCATTCTCCACCATTTTCTAACTTTAATGTTTTACCACAGACAGGTGCAAAAAATTTCGTAGCACCTATTAGGATAAAGGATGCAATGAGCGTAAGAACTCCAGATAAATTTTTAAAATTCATAAATATTCCCTCTTTTCGTTAAATTATTCTAAGTATAGCATAGAAAAAATGAACAATCAATGATTTTACATACTTATAGAAAATATCAATATGTATTAAAATACATTAGAAATATCAATTTGATATTCATTGAAATTTCTGATATAATGGCTCATAAATTGAGGAAATTTAGTAATTTTTTACAAAATAAAATATTAGAAATGAGGAAAATGGAAAATGGAAAAAGAAAGACGGTTGACGAAGGAAAAATTACTAGAAATGGAAAGTGCTCCAAAAACCAAATTGCAAAGATACTTAGATGTAATCATTTGTTTTGGACCTTTTGTAGCAGCAGCAATCATGTTTCTAGTTTACTATAAGGTTCCTAACATCATCTCGAATGACAATCCACATGTATTTACGATTTGTGTTAGCTTTTTCTTAGCTTTATATTTAATCATATTAATACGTGGATTTATTAATAAGAGTTATTTTAAGAAAGTGCGTTATAAAGCACCGCTCTATACAGTAATCTTATTAGTTATTATGGGATATGATTATTTAACACTTAAAACTGGAACGTTAAAACAACCGTTTTTTCCGTGTGTAAATACGATTTTATGTGCGATTGTAGATGACAGAGCATTGTTGCTTGAAAGTACACTGTGTTCATTAAGATTATTATTTACCGGTTACATCATTGGAGCAGTACTTGGAATTATTACTGGCGTAGCTTGTGGATATAATAAGAAGATTAATTATTGGGTTTCACCAATTATTAAATTATTAGGTCCCATTCCTTCTACGACATGGATTCCAATTGTAATGGTATTAGCAACTTCATTATTTAATGGCAGTGCTTTTATTATTGCACTCGGTGTATGGTTTGCACTTACTATTGCTTCTTTAACAGGAATTCAAAATGTAGATAAGGCTTATTTAGAAGCTGCAAAGACATTAGGAGCGAAGGGACATCAGTTAGTTTTTCGTGTTGCAATTCCTCATGCAATGCCAAACATTTTACAAGGAATGACTCAGGGTATGAGTTCTGCTTGTACAGCCCTTTTAGTTGCTGAAATGCTTGGTGCAAAGGCTGGTCTTGGTTGGTACATTCAATGGCAAAAATCATGGTCGATTTATTCTAAAATGTATGCAGCGATTGTTTTGATTTGTATTATCTTTACAGTGGTTACTTACGTATTGAATGTAGTTAAAAAAATCTTGCTTCGTTGGCAGGAAGGAATGGTAAAATAAATGGCGATAACAGGTACAGGACATGGACGTGTCTTAGAGTTTGATAAAGTAACAAAGAGTTTTGTAAAAACAGAGAGTGATGAAATTACTCATGCTTTAGCTGAGATTAATTTAAAGATAAATCCAGGAGAATTTGTAAGTATTGTTGGGACAAGTGGTTGTGGTAAATCAACGATTCTTCGACTAATTGCAGGTCTTATTGGACCAACAACAGGTCAGATTCTATTAGGAGGAAAGCCCATTCAAGGAGCAGGACCTGATAGAGGAATGGTTTTTCAAAAGGCAACCTTATTTCCATGGCTTACAGTAGAAAAGAATGTATCCTTTAGCTTAAGAATGCAAAAAATTCATGATAAAGAACGAGTTGATCAGTTAATAAGAATGGTTGGCTTAGAAGATTTTAGAAAAGATTATCCTCATCAACTATCTGGTGGTATGGCACAGAGGGTGGCACTGATTCGTTCATTAATTAATAATCCAGATATTTTATTATTAGATGAACCGCTTGGAGCCCTTGACGCATTTACTAGGATGAATATGCAAGATGAGATTTTAAATATTTGGAGAGAGAGAAAACAGACCGTTGTCATGGTCACCCATGATGTAGAAGAGGCTATTTATATGGGAACTAGGGTTTTGGTTATGGAGCCAAGACCAGGTCGAATTAAGGCGGATATTTCAATTGAGCTTCCTGAACCAAAGGAAAGAGATAGTGAAGCTTTTCAAGAGTATCGAAAGAGAATCCTACAGATGTTGGATTTAAAGCAGCACACCGATTATTAAACGAATTGTAGATTCGCTTAGTATATAAAAAAGAGAAAAGGAGTAACAAAATTATGAAGAAAAAAATGTTAGCAGCATTGTTAGCTTGTGCAGTAACATTCTCATTTGCAGGATGTAGCTCATCAGGTAGCAAAGAAACGACCGCAGCACAAACTAGCGCAGCACAAACTAGTGCAGCACAGACAGAGGCTACCTCTACTGATATCAGTACAATGACTGATGATGAAATTAAGGCTGCAATGGAGAAAGAACCTGCGTGGGGAACGAAACTTACCGCAGAGTATGATGGTGGTGACTGTACTTCTGGACCTAGTATGGCAAAGGAATTAGGATACTATGATAAATGGGGTCTTGATGTTGAAATCGTAGGTGGAACAGAAATTACCGAAGCACTTGGTACGGGAAAAGCTCAGTTTGGTGTTCATCATATCGCTCATATGCTTGTACCGATTACCAATGGTATGGATATTGTATTTACAGGAAGTGCACAGACAGGATGTAAATCTTTATATGTATTAGCAGATGGTGATGTAAAATCTACCAAAGACTTAGTAGGTACAAAAGTAGGTATGGATAGCCCAGTTGGTGGCTCTTCTCATAACATGATTATTCGTTTCTTCTTAAGAGATGGACTTGATAAAGATGCAGCAGAATGTGTACAGGTTGATAACAGTGCAGCAATTCAATCTCTTCAGTCTGGTGAAATCAAAGCTTGCTTACTTAGTGACCGTTTCGCAAAAGCATTT
>CABUZU010000112.1 GCA_902496125.1 uncultured Lachnospiraceae bacterium | reverse complement strand
GCATCATAGCAATAGTTTGCATTTTATTGGGAATAAGTCCAATAGTTAGACAAATAATTCCAAGGACTAACCAAAAGATATGAAATTTATTAGCTAGACCTGTAAATAAAAGGATTCCTGCAAAATAGATAAGAGAAAGGATTCCTATCGCATACCAAATTTTGTTCAATATTTTTTCCTCCTAAGTTTTATTTTATGATACCATAAGATGTTTAAATTTGCTATATTTTCTTTCTTATGATAAACTTAAGTTATGATTAAAATTTGAAAGAAGGTTTTTTATGCGTCCTTATCATGAACAAATTGATATACAAAATACAACAAAACTTAGAAATTTATTAGAAGATCTCCCAGATTTTGTTGGTGATTTCTTTCGTGGAATTGAACAGACGACTTCTTCTCGGACTCGAATTGCCTATGCATATGATTTACGAATCTTTTTTGATTATTTATTAAAAAATCAAGAAGAATGTACTGATTATACTAGTAAAACACTTCCACTTTCTGTATTAGAACATTTAGCTCCTCGTGATTTAGAAAAATATATGGAATATTTAAAGTATTATGAAAAAGACGATGATGAGCATTTAAATCAAACAGAAGGAATTATGAGAAAAGTTTCTACTCTTCGTACTTTTTATAATTATTTTTATCGTAGAGAACTAATTTCTTATAATCCTGCTGCCTTAATTGAAATGCCTAAAAAACACGATAAAGTAATTGTTCATTTAGAGCCAGATGAGGTTGCTATTTTATTAGATTCGATTGATTCAGGTGAGAATCTGACAAAGAAACAAAAATCATACCACTCACATACTAGAAAACGTGACCTTGCAATGATTATGCTTATGCTTGGAACTGGTATTCGTGTTTCAGAATGTGTAGGAATTGATATAAAAGATGTGGATTTAAAAAACTGTGGAATAAAAATTCACCGAAAAGGTGGAAAAGAAGTTATTATCTACTTTGGTGACGAGGTAGAAGAAGTGTTAGCAGATTATTTAGCACAAAGAAAACTAATTTTGGCTCGTGAGGGCCATGAAGATGCACTATTTTTATCCATTCAAAAGAAACGAATCAGTGTAAGAAGTGTAGAATTATTAGTAAAGAAATATACACAGGCGGCAGTTCAACTAAAGAAAATTACCCCTCATAAACTTCGTAGCACCTATGGTACAAGTCTTTATCAAGAAACAGGTGATATTTATTTAGTAGCCGATGTGTTAGGGCATAAAGATGTCAATACAACAAAGAGACATTATGCAGCAATCGGAGATGAAAAGCGAAGAAGTGCGAGAAATAAAGTTCATTTAAGAAGAGATTAAAAATAAGAACGACCATTTTCAATATCAGAAAATGGTCGTTCTTACTTTTTTAAATGTTTCTAACAAACCAGTCTTTAAATAATGCCAATCCTTCTCGAATCATATTAGTTGGAAGTTGTGAAAGTTCTGAAAATGCAGGAACGGTATGAACTTTTTTAAATCCTGCCTTTTTAGCTATTTTTCCAGCTCGAAATGCATGGAAGTTACTAGTTACAATTCCAACTTTTGAATCGAGAGGAACATATTTTTTGCTAAATGCAATATTTTCAGCTGTCGATGTAGATTTGTCTTCACTAATAATTCTATCTTTTGAAATATGATATTCTTTTATTAAATATTCTTCCATAGCATAAGCCTCAGAAGTTGGTTCATTATAGCCCTTTCCACCTGATACAACAACCTTAGTAGTTGGATTTTCTAATAAATATTCACCTGCTGCATCCGTTCGTTGTTTTAAAATTTTACTCATTCCAGACCACTTTACCTGTGCCCCTAAGACAATAATATAATCCAAATCTTTCGGTGGTTGATTTACAAATCCACTAATAACACAACCTTCTAAAATTCCCACAAATGAAATACAAACAACTAGTAGAAAGGTTAATACAGCTTTCATCGGCGTTGAAAGCCTTGAAATGGTTTGCACTTTATTTGGAATACATCCAATAATGATACAAATGATGCCAAGTATTAACCAAAAAATAATAAACTTATTCGACATTCCTGAAGAATAAAAAGCTCCTGTAAAATATACCAGAGAAATTACTCCTAAAATATACCAGATTTTATTCAATATTTTTCCTCCTAAGTTTTATTTTTATCTTATCATAAAATGTTTAAATTTACTATATTTACTTTCTTATGATAAACTTAAGTTATTATTAAAATTTAAAAATGAACAATTGTTTATATTTACTTGCATTTTTCCAAAAACTATGCTATGATAAAAATAAAAAAATCATGAGGTATTTTTATGTCCAAAAAATCACTTATCAAAAAACAACAAATTTTAGATTTTATTAAATCTGAAGTAAAACGTTGCGGATATCCACCATCAGTTCGTGATATTTGTAACGCAGTTAATTTTAAGTCTACCTCTTCTGTTCACAAATACTTATCTATTTTGGAACAAGAGGGCTACATCCGCAAGGATCCAGCAAAACCACGTGCAATTGAAGTATTAGATGAAAGCTTCAATACATTACGTAAGGATTTAATTAACATTCCTGTAATCGGTACTGTAGCAGCAGGAACTCCTATCTTAGCACAGGAGAATATTGAATCTTATATTCCACTTTTAGCTGATCGCCTTCCTAATAAGGATTTATTTATTTTAAATGTAAAGGGCGACAGTATGATTAACTGTGGTATCTTTAATGGTGACCAAATCATTGTAGAACAATGTTCTACTGCTGAAAATGGTGAAATTGTTGTTGCACTAGTAGACGATTCTGCTACAGTAAAACGTTTCTTTAAAGAAGACGACCATATTCGTTTACAGCCTGAGAATGACACCATGGATCCTATTATTTTGCCCGATGTTACTATTTTAGGTAAGGTAACTGGTCTATTACGTTTTCACATTTCATAAAAAATAGGACTTCCTTTTTATAGGAAGTCCCATTTTTTTATAAATTATCAACTTCTACTAAAGAACCATCTCTCCAGATTCTTTCTAAATCATAAAAACGTCTGTCATCGCTAGAAAATACATGAATAACTACATCTTGATAATCTAAAAGTACCCAACGTGCTTCTTGATAACCTTCAATTTGACGATAATCATATCCAGCTCTGCCTAATTTTTCTGTAACATTATCTACAATTGCCTGTACTTGATTGCTATTTCTACCATTTGCAATAATGAAATAATCTGCAACGGTTGATACCTTTGAAATATCAATAATTGTAATTTCTTCAGCCATCTTTTCATCTAACGCTTCATGTGCAATTTTTACCATATTTTTAATACTATCCATAATTTACCTCTTTGTTTCTTTTTCGTCATGAATCTTTTTATAATACTGATAAGCCTTTAAAGACTCAGACTTAGAATCCACATTTCCATCTAAATAATCTAATACATCGTGAAGAGTTTCATAAATTGCCTCGTCAATATCGATAAAAGCCATTTTTCTAATTTCCAAAAGATTTGGGGCTTTGTCTCTATCTGGCTCTATATAGTCTGCCAAATAGACAATCTTTTCTAACAAGGTCATTTCAGGCTTTCCAGTGGTATGAAAACGAATTGCTGACAAAATTTCTTCATCGGTTATTCCATACTTTTTCTCTGCTAAAAAACTACCATACTTTGCATGAAGTAATACTTTATTATTTTCTTCTTCCTTCGTAATAGAAATTCCTTCTTTTAGACATCTTTTATAAATCTCTTCATGTTCAAATTCTCTTGCACAGTCATGTAAAAGTCCTCCAAGCTGTGCCTTTCCTAAATCTTCACCATAACGCATCGCTAAAGCTTGTGAAGTATAGGCAACACCTAATGTGTGCTCATAACGTTTCGGATTTAATTTCTTTTTTAATTTTTTACGAATTTCAATTACTTCTTCTTTCATCACACTTAACCTCTGTATAAACCATTTTCACTAATATATTCTTCTACTTCTTTTGGAACATAATACCTAATCGACATTCCTTTTTTTATAAGACCTCTTATATAATTGCTAGAAATTTCAATATTAGGCTGATGTAAAAGACTAATTTTTGCACCGTATTTCTTTCGAAGTACCTGTGCTTTCTTTTCCATTTCTTCTAAGGTCAAATTACCTCTAGGAGCTGCTAATATATGTGCTAATTGAAAAATTGTTTCTGGTTTATACCATTGGTCAATATAATCTAATGAATCAGCACCTACTAAGAAGTAATACTCTTTTCCTGGATACCTCTTACAAAACTCTTGTAAGGTATCTGCGGTATAAGAAAATCCCGTCCTCTTTAATTCCATATCTGAAAATTCAAAATGTGCATTATCTGAAATTGCAAGTTTTACCATTGCTGCACGGTGCTTTTCATCTAGCACTCCCGTTCCTCTTTTATGAGGAGGTTGCCTATTAGGTAAAAATACAATTTTATCTAATTGATACTCCTCACAAGCTCCTTGTGCTAATATTAAATGTCCAACATGGATAGGACTAAACGTCCCACCCATAATTCCAATTTTTTCAATACTCATCATATGCCCCCTAACTATTTATCTAGGAAGTGTATATTTACTATTTTCCTTTTTTTGACGAAATAGTACAATTTTTCTACCAATTACTTGCACAACTTCTGCTTTCGTTCTTTCTGCTACAACCTGTGCAAGTGCTTTTGGATCGTCAAAACAATTCTTTAATACATTGATTTTAATTAATTCTCTTGCTTCTAAGGCTTCATCAATTGCCTTTGTAAACTCTGGTGTAAGACTAGATTTTCCTAATTGGAAAATTGGTTCCATTGTCATTGCTTCACCCTTTAAATAGGCTCTTTGCTTACTTGTCATAAATTTCTCCTTATTATTTATAGTAATCAAATTCTAGATTATAGAGTCTAACAGTATCTCCATCCTTGATTCCTTTTTCTTCTAATTCTTTTAAGATACCTGTCTCTTTTAAGAATTTCTGGAAGAATGCAAATCCTTTTTCAGAATCTAAGTTTGTATAACCTAACATCTTTTCTACACGAGGACCTTCTACTAAATAAAGTCCTTCTTTTTCCATTGTAACGGTAAATGGTAGTTGTTCATCATCTGGATAATCTACTTCGTATTCTTTTTCAAATACAACCGGCTTATTATCAAAATTCTTCAATAAGTCATTTACATAATATAATAATTCCTTTAAGCCTTTACCACTAACCGCAGAAATTGCAAATACTTTAATTCCCTTTGGTTCAAATTCCTTACGAATTTTATCAATTGGGCTTTCTCCTTCTTCGCCTTCATAAATTGCATCAATTTTATTCGCTGCAATAACCTGAGGACGAGAAGCTAACTCTTTATCATAGGCTTCTAATTCTTTATTAATTGCATAGATATCTGCAATCGGGTCTCTGCCTTCCACACTTGCAGCATCTACCATATGAATCATAACCTTTGTACGTTCTACATGGCGTAAAAATGCATGGCCAAGACCAACGCCTTCACTTGCACCTTCGATTAATCCTGGAATGTCTGCAATAACAAATCCTTCGCCACCACCAAGGTCTACAACCCCAAGATTTGGAGTTAATGTGGTAAAGTGATAGTTTGCAATCTTAGGTTTTGCATTTGTAACTCTAGAAAGGAAGGTTGATTTTCCTACATTTGGAAATCCTACTAATCCAACATCTGCAATAACCTTAAGTTCAAGACGTACCCATAATTCACGTCCTGGCTTACCAGGCTGTGCATACTTTGGTACTTGCATTGTAGAAGTGGCAAAATGCATATTTCCAAGACCACCCTTACCACCTTTTAAAATGACTTCTCTTTTATTGTCACCAGACATATCCGCAATGACTTTGCCTGACTCTTCTTCTTTAATAACCGTTCCCGGTGGAACCTTTACAATTAAATCATCTGCATCCGCACCATGACATCTACGTTTGCCACCTTCTTGTCCATTCTTTGCTACATATTTTCTAGTGTGACGAAATGTTACTAAGGTATTCATACCTTCATCTACTACGAAAATGATATCGCCACCACGGCCGCCATCGCCACCGTCAGGTCCACCATTTGGTACATACAGCTCACGACGAAAACTTACATGACCATTTCCACCGTCACCAGATTTGATAAAAACTCTCGCACTGTCAGCAAATAACATAAATTGTTCTCTCCTTCCTTTAAAATATCTATCAATGTTTTATTAAGAAAGCCGGTACACATTGATATGCACCGGCTCTTTAAATGTCATTCTTATTATTCGTTTACTACTTTAGGATATACAGAAACCTGTTTTTTGTCTCTGCCTTTTCTTTCGAATCTAACAACACCTTCTACTAAAGCGAATAAGGTATCATCTCCGCCACGTCCTACGTTAACGCCTGGATGAATCTTAGTTCCT
>CABUZU010000111.1 GCA_902496125.1 uncultured Lachnospiraceae bacterium | reverse complement strand
TTCTTTATTATTCCATTCTCACTGCCGCATACGCTTCTTCAATAAAATATTCCTGTGAATTTAATGGTGTTTCTACCACTTCTTCTCTCTTATAATTTCCATCAGCCTGTTCAATTCTTGCAAGTACATTATCACTTAACATTGTAATGAACATCTCGCGGATTCTAAGCTTTAATTGTTCATCATAAATCGGTGCTGCAACTTCTACTCGTCTTAATGTATTTCTTGTCATAAAGTCAGCAGAAGAAATATAAATTTTATCACGCTCTTGTGTTCCGAAAATATAAATTCTAGAATGCTCTAAATATCTTCCTACAATGCTTCGAATATGAATATTTTGCGTTTCATCAGGAACCTGTGGTTTTAGACAAGAAATCCCTCGAATGACCATATTAATTTTAACACCTGCTTTTGAAGCTTGTACTAACTTATCAATAATCTTTTTATCCGTAAGCGAATTCATTTTTAATCCAATATAAGCGGGTTTTCCTGATTTTGCAATTTCAATTTCTTCTTGTATCATATTTAAAATTGGTTGTTGTAAACACTTTGGTGCAACTAATAAACAATTTGTATGCTCTATCGTATTTCCAATTAAAATCTCTTGGAAGACTTCTCTTGCTTCCTTACCAATTTCTTCATTCGCTGTAATTAAAGATAAATCCGTATACAGTCTAGCTGTTTTCTCATTATAATTTCCTGTTCCAATTTGGGTAATATATTGAATTGTATCGTTATCTTTTCTAGTAATTAAACAAAGCTTTGAATGTACCTTTAATCCATCTACACCGTAAACTACATGACAGCCTGCATCTTCTAACATACGGCTCCAATCAATATTATTAGCTTCGTCAAATCTTGCCTTTAATTCCACTAATACATCAACCTGCTTTCCATTTTCAGCAGCTTCTACTAATGCTTCTACGACCTTTGAATTTTTTGCTAAACGGTATAACGTCATACGAATTGAAAGCACCTTTGGGTCTCTTGCCGCCTCATGTAACATATCTAGGAATGGACGAATACTCTCATAAGGATAAGATAATAAAACGTCTTTTTTCAAAATCTGAGGAATAATAGGTTTTAATCTATCAATACTTGGTGATGGCTGAGGCATTCTCTTTTCAAAGAATAACTCTGTCTTATTTCTTAAAATATCTTGAATCTTAAAGACAAACGATAAATCAAGTGGAGACCTTGAATAAAGAACATGGCTTTGGTCTAATTCTAGGTACTGGCACATTTTTTCTACCATTTCTAGCTCGATATCCCTTGTAAGTTCAAGACGAACAGGAGCTAATTTTTTTCTAAGCTTTACAACCTGAGCCATTTGGTCACGATAATTTAAATCTTCATCGTAAACCTTTGTTACATCAATATCTGCATTTCTTGTTACTCTCATTACAGATTTTTGTTTAATTTTATATCCTTTGAATGCATCTGGCATAAAATGAAGAATGAGTTCTTCACGAAGTATATAGGTATTTTCCACTCCTGGTATTTCTATTAAACGAGGAATCATTTCGCTATTACAAGGAATAATTCCAATTTTTTCTTTACCATTTTTCTTATCTAATATCGCCATCGCATAAATCTCTTGACCCTTTAAAAATGGAAATGGCTGCTTACGACCTACTATCATAATGGATAAAAGTGGAAGGATTTCTCGAATAAAATACTCGTTTAAATAATTTGTTTCTACTTTTCGTAAATCCTTAAAGCCAACAAGGCGAACACCTTCTTTATTAACTTGACTCATAAGCTTCGTATAAATCTCATCTTTTTCATTATTTAATTCTTTTACTTTTTGTAAAATTGCCGTAATTTGTTCATGAGGCGTCATATGAGTTTTATTTTCTCGATTCTCGCCAGATAAAAGTTTCTGGTCTTCTAAAGAACCTACACGTACCATGAAAAACTCATCTAAATTTGATTGGAAAATAGATAGAAAGCTTAATTTTTCACATAATGGTACACCATCTCTTTTCGCTTCTTCTAATACTCTTTCATTAAATTTTAACCATGACAATTCTCTGTTTACATAAATGGTATTCTTTTCACTCATTCTGACTCTCCTACTCCTTTGTTATTATTCCGTTTTACTTTAGACTTTTTATGTAAAATCTACTACCATATTTATGTAAAATTTGAGTAATAAAAAAAGTCCCAAGAGACATCTCTTGAGACTTTTTATCAAAGCTAAAACTTATTTCTTATCTTCATCAATATCGAACTTAATACCCTTAGCTGCTAATGCTTTTTCGAATTTACTTCTTTCAGATAAACGTCCAATTACAAAGAAGAATCCACCTGCTCCAAGTCCAGCCTGTAAGCAGAATAATAAGGATTCGATTTCTCCTGGAAGTTCGCCATCTGCGAAAGCACCTTCAATTAATGGAGTAAACCAAGGTTCATATTCTTTACCTGTAAGTTCTGTAATTGCTTCAGAACCAGCATCATCAGAACCACCAAATTCTGCTGTCTTTCCTAAAGAAACTAAAGGAACGATTGCAATTACTGCACAAACTACTAATAATAAGATTGTCTGAGCACCTTTGAAACTTGTTTTTTGTACTTCATCATTTACACCAAGAGCTTTTAATTCGCCTGCTGCGAATGAATCTAATGCCATTACTACGATTACAGTTAAGATACCTTCAATGATTGCTAATGGAACCTGAGTTACCGCAAAGATTCCAAGGAATTTTACTAAAGAGGCACTAAATCCACCATCTGCTGCTGGATAAGCTAACGATAACTGGAATGCAGTTACACAATATGTAAATAAGTCACCTAAAGCTGCTGCTAAGAAGATATTTACCTTCTTATTCATGCCAACTTTCTTTAAACCTTTATAAATTAACCAAGATACAACAGGTCCTGCAATTGCCATAGAGAATGTATTAGCACCAAGAGTAGTTAAACCACCATGAGCTAATAAGATTGCCTGGAATAATAATACGATAATACCAAGTACAGAAGTTGCAGCAGGTCCAAATAAAATAGCACTAAGACCAGTACCTGTCATATGTGAGCAACTACCTGTAACTGATGGAATCTTAAGAGCAGATAATACGAATGCGTAAGCACCTGCCATTGCTAAGATTACGATTAATTTACGATTGTTTTTTGTTAATTTGTTAATTGACATGAAACCTGCTACTAAGAAAGGCACACAAAATGCTCCCCATAATAGACAATATTGAACTGGAAGATAACCTTCCATGATGTGCATTGCATTTGATACTGTACCAAATCCAACAACAAATGCAAGAATTGTACATAACGCAATAATATTCTTTTGTTTTCTGTTCATGTTTTTCTTTTCCTCCTAAATTTCTTTATTTATCAACATTACCCAACATTTCTTTAAACTGGGCAACTGTCTTCGGATAATAATTGTTATCTGCTACAAGTCCATGTGCGACCATTTCCTCATAAACATCTAACATCATCGGACGTTTTAGATTTGCTTTATCTAAGATATCTTGTCTTTTAAATACCTCTAATGGTGTACCATCTGCAATAATCTTACCTCCGCAAAATACGACTGCTCGATCAGCCCAACGATAAGCAAAGTCTACATCATGAGTTGAAATTAACAAAGTCATTTTCTGATTTTCTAACTTGGTTAATGCTTCCTCAAGCATCTGTGCATTTAATGGATCAAGTGCAGCGGTTGGTTCATCAAAAATAATAACCTCTGGCTTCATTGCAATAATATCTGCAATGCTAACTCTCTTCTTTTCTCCACCACTCAAATAGTGAGGTGGACGATCCTTAAAATCAGAAATGTTCATATCAGCCAGTGCTTCATCCACTCTTTTTTGCACTTCTTCTCTTGAAAGTTTCATATTCATTGGTCCAAAAGAAACCTCAGCCTGAACCGTTGTTGCAATAATCTGGTTATCGGCATCCTGAAATACAATTCCTACATGCTTTCTAAGTTCATTAAGTTCCTTTTGGTTTTTACCAATTTCACTTCCCATGAATTTAATGCTACCACTGTGTGGAGTTAATACTCCATTTAAATTTAGAAAAAATGTTGACTTACCAGCTCCATTTGAGCCAATTACTGCAACCTTTTCTCCTTTATCAATCTTAAGATTAACACCATTTAACGCTTGTTTTCCATTATCATAAATATACTCTAGATTTTCTACTTCAATTAAATTTCCCATCTTTTCATTTCCTTATCTTGTAAAATACCAAAGAACGCTTAGCACTATAATGTATATAATCGCATAAACTACTAACTTCTTTTGTAAAGGTTTTTCCTCAGTTAAAAATTGTAACTGTCCGGTATAGCACCTAGATTCTAATGCATCAAAGTAAGCATTGGATTTTTTCATTGCTACAATTAATAAATTAGAAAGAATGCTACCAAATGAATACCAAGAAGTTTTTAAATCAACATATCCAAGTCTAGACCTTGCTGAAATATTCATCTTCGATTGTACTTCTAATAAGATAAAAATAAATCGATAAATCATATTCATTAATTCTGTAATTAATACTGGCATATGAATATCTTGTAACACACAAATAATTTCATTAACTGGTGTGGATAAAGACATCATATACATACAACTAATTGCTCCAAATGCTTTTAGAACAATTCTTGCGGTCTTAAATAAACTTGCATTTGTTGCATAAATACAAAACTTTCCTAAATTCAAACAATAGTCACCCGTTGGATGAGTGGAAAAGTTAAATGCAATTGCAAGTCCACTAAGAACTGCAAAAATAATTGGTATCATTAATAATGAAACGTATTCATGAAAATCGAGTCCACCTTTAACCACTGTTAAAAACATCATCGATAAAATAATCGCTAATGACACCCAAATATTATCAGCAACAATGCAGTAGACCAATACCAAAAATGAGAAACCGACTTTAAAAGCTGGATTCCATGGTCGAAGTTTTGAATTATAAGCTAAGTAATCAATAGACAAGGAACCTGTATTGTGCTTGTGTCCATGTCTATGCTTATGTTTATGTTCAGACATTTTTCCCCCTCGTATCTTTCACACTTTGTAGTAACTCTATATCTTTATATTTTTTTTAGATTTTGTTAATTAATGCTTTTCTGATTATATACGCTTTTTTTATTTTTACATAATTCCATTTTGTTATTGAATCTTATTATCAATAATAAAAAGTTATTTTTTCTAGATAAAATCGTATAAAAATCATAGATTTTCTGATAAAATTATTCTAGAACAGAATACCTATAACAAAATGAAATCACTCTTTATATGCCTGAAGCTTATTTTTTAGACATTTTATAGGGATAATGTTTATTAATCATTGCACTAAGAATCTTATTATTCGTGTTAGAATCACCTGTTTCAAATGTTAAGGTTTCACCTTCACTATCAGTGATAACAACCTTCTGATAAGTATTTAATCTGTAATCATTTACATCAAAGATACTGCTATCTACATAAAGACGATTGTTTTTAATATAAACGTCTTTGCTTGTTAAACCAGTTGTAAGGTTATCTGCATTCTTTGTCATCATAAGTACCACCACCTATTCATTTCTTCTAATATTTATATTATTTCAGAAAAGTGAGATTAATTCAGCAGTCTTTTGCAATTAAAATAAAAAAGATTCAGAATTAAAATCCTGAATCTTTTGTCTACAGTCTGAAAAGAGCATCTTTCGATGCTCTTTCTACGGCAAATACCTATCCGCTATCTCCCCTGCCACATTTTTCCTTATCTCATTATACACGGGTATGGATAGCTCTACCATTTCCTCATGTACTTCCTGTGACAGTTTTATAATCTTCGTTCCGCTCTCTTCAATCGTCTTTACTCGATCTGCGATACGTTTATCGGACTCTTCTCTCGAATAAGTCTTTGCAATTTCGCTTGCCTGTTGTAAAATTTCTTGTTGTTCACTTGTCAAGCTCTTATAAAAATCTTCACTTACAATTAAGGACAATAGATGTGGTAGGTGATTGGTTTCTACGACATAATCTTGTTGTTCATATAGTCGATTAGAAACAATCACCTCATAAGGATTTTCCTGTGCATCAATGGTATTTTGTTGAAGTCCAATATACACTTCGCTAAAACTCATCGGTGTTGGATTGGCGTTTAATGCCTTCCAAAAATCCATATGGTAACTATTTTCCATCGTACGGATTTTTTGTCCTTTAAAATCTTTAATGCTCTCTATCTTTTTATTCGTAGACATGACACGAAATCCCTGGTCGGAATAACCAAGAAGTTCATATCCTGCGTTGCGATAAGAAGTTTTCATTAAATCCAAAAATTCTTTATTATCTACGGTGTTTCGAATCTCGTCAATCTCTGAAAATACACAAGGTGCATCAAAAATTGCAGTATCCTTAATAAAATTTACCTGTGGAGCGGTGTTTTGTACGACAAAAGGAATGTCGCCGT
>CABUZU010000110.1 GCA_902496125.1 uncultured Lachnospiraceae bacterium | reverse complement strand
TATTTTCTTAGCGAAAAATAATACGGGACGTGTAAATCTCTATCGCCTTGTTTCAGAGTCTCATCTTACGTACTTTGCAAAAAGACCTCGTGTACCAAAGTCGTTATTAAATAAATACCGTGAAGGAATTATTGTTGGTTCTGCTTGTGAAGCAGGGGAATTATTTAGAGGGATATTAAATGGTGCAAGCGAACAAGAGATTGCTTCGATTTGTAATTACTATGATTATTTAGAAATTCAACCGATTGGAAATAATGAGTTTTTGGTTCGAGAAAATAAATATGGAATCGAAAACGATGAGGATCTTAAAAATTTAAATCGGAGAGTTGTAGAGCTAGGAGAGCAGTTTCATAAGCCAGTTGTTGCAACCTGTGATGTGCATTTCTTAGACCCAGAGGATGAAATTTATCGAAGAATTTTGCTTGCAGGTCAAGGCTTTAATGATGCCGATATTCAACCACCGCTATATCTAAGAACGACTGAGGAGATGCTAAAGGAATTTGAATATTTAGGGGAAGAAAAGGCCAAGGAGGTCGTAATTACGAATACGAATTTAATTGCCGATATGTGTGATAAAATCTCACCAGTTCGCCCCGATAAATGCCCTCCAGTAATCGAAAATTCAGATAAGCAGTTAACCGACATCTGCTATACAACGGCTAGAAAAATGTATGGAAATGATTTGCCAAAGATTGTAACAGAGCGATTAGAAAGAGAACTAAAGTCGATTATCAGTAATGGATTTGCCGTTATGTACATCATTGCTCAAAAGCTTGTATGGAAGTCCAATGAAGATGGATACTTAGTAGGTTCTCGTGGTTCGGTAGGTTCTTCCTTTGTTGCAACGATGGCAGGAATTACGGAGGTAAATCCACTAAGTCCACATTATTATTGCCCTAATTGTCATTACTATGATTTTGATTCCGAGGATGTGCAGAAATTTAAAGGGTTAGCAGGCTGTGATATGCCTGATAAAAATTGTCCAAATTGTGGAAAACCATTAAAAAAAGATGGATTTGATATTCCATTTGAAACCTTCTTAGGATTTAAGGGAAATAAAGAGCCCGATATTGACTTAAATTTCTCAGGTGAATATCAAAGTCATGCACATGATTATACAGAGGTTATCTTTGGTAAGGGGCATACTTTTCGTGCAGGAACGATTGGTACCCTAGCAGATAAAACGGCCTATGGCTATGTAAGTAACTATTTTAAAGACCATGGAACAGAGAAAAGAAAATGTGAAATCAATCGAATTTTACAAGGCTGTGTAGGAATTAAAAGAAGCACCGGTCAACATCCAGGAGGAATCATTGTTATGCCTCATGGAGAGGAAATTTATTCATTTACACCAATTCAGCATCCTGCAAATGATATGACAACGAAGATTGTTACAACACATTTTGACTATCACTCGATTGACCATAACTTGTTAAAGCTTGATATTTTAGGTCATGATGATCCGACGATGATTCGTATGTTAGAAGATTTAACAGGGATTAATGCAAGGGAAATTCCACTAGATTCTAAAGAAGTTATGAGCTTATTTCAAAATACCTCTGCACTTGGTATTACGCCAGATGATATTGGTGGCTGTAAGCTTGGTGCTCTTGGTATTCCTGAATTTGGTACGGATTTTGCGATGCAGATGTTAATTGATACCCAACCGAAGTACTTTTCGGATCTAGTTCGTATTGCAGGACTTGCACATGGTACGGATGTATGGCTTGGAAATGCTCAAACCCTTATCTTAGAAGGAAAGGCAACCATTCAGACTGCGATTTGTACCCGTGATGATATTATGACTTATTTAATTAGCAAAGGAATCGAATCCGAACTTTCCTTTACCATCATGGAAGCAGTAAGAAAGGGAAAAGGATTAAAGCCAGAATGGGAAGAAACGATGAAGGCAGCAGGAGTTCCTGATTGGTATATTGGCTCTTGTAAAAAGATCAAATACATGTTCCCAAAGGCACATGCAGCTGCCTATGTGATGATGGCATGGCGTATTGCATACTGTAAGATTTTTTATCCCCTTGCTTATTATGCAGCCTTTTTTTCCATTCGTGCATCGGGATTTACTTATGAATTAATGTGCCAAGGTCGTAAGAAATTAGAGGCACATTTAGCAGATTATAGGAGAAGACAGGATACCTTGTCAAAGAAAGAACAGGATACCTTAAAAGACATGCGTTTGGTACAAGAGATGTATGCAAGAGGCTTTGATTTTATGCCAATTGACTTATATAAAGTAGATGCCACTCGTTTTCAAGTAATTGACGGAAAGATTATGCCATCTCTTACTAGTATCGATGGTATGGGTGAGGTCGCAGCACAGACCCTTGTAGAAGCAGCTAAAAACGGTCCATTTTTATCGAAAGAAGACCTTAGAAATCGCACCAAGGTATCAGGAACCATTGTGGATTTAATGGGGGAATTAGGTATTTTAGGAGATATGGCTGAAACAAATCAGCTATCAATCTTTGACATGCTTAATATTTAATGCTAAGATAACTATTTGACAATAGAAAAAGAGAAAGAGAGAAATATATGAACCAATTAGCTTTAAGCGAAGATATTTTATTAGAAATAGATAAGCCAGCACGTTACATTGGTGGAGAATGGAATCAGGTAGTTAAAAATCCTGATGAAGTAGATGTTCGCTATGCAATGTGCTTTCCAGATGTATATGAGATTGGAATGTCTCATTTAGGAATGCAGATTCTTTATGATTTATTTAATCAAAGAGACGATGTCTATTGTGAGAGAGTATTCTCTCCATGGATGGATTTACACAAGGTGATGAAGGAGAAAAATATTCCATTATTTACCCTAGAATCACAGCGTCCAGTAAAGGAATGTGATTTTCTAGGAATTACCCTTCAATATGAGCTTTGTTATACCAATATTTTACAGATTTTAGATTTAAGTCAAATTCCACTTCTTGCAAAGGATCGAACAGAGGATGACCCAATTGTGATTGGTGGTGGACCTTGTACCTATAATCCAGAGCCAATTGCAGACTTCTTTGATTTATTTTATATTGGAGAAGGTGAGGTTTCTAATTTAGCCGTTATTGACCTTTATAAGGAATGTAAAAAAGAGGGCTTAAGTCGTAAAGAGTTTCTACAAAAGGCAGCAAAGATTGATGGAATCTATGTGCCATCTCTTTATGAGGTTACTTATAATGAAGATGGAACCATTTGTGATTTTAAGCCGGTAAATGATGAGGTACCACAGACAGTAGGTAAAGTGATTGTGACAGATATGAAGGATTCTGGCTATCCGAAGAATCCAATTGTACCTTTTATTAAGGTTACACAGGACCGTTGCGTACTAGAAATCATGCGTGGTTGTATTAGAGGCTGTCGTTTCTGTCAAGCAGGTATGGTTTATCGTCCAAGACGTGAGAAAAATGTAGAAGAATTAAAAGAGATTGCAAGTCAGATTTTAAAGAGTACCGGACATGAAGAAATTTCTTTAAGCTCGCTAAGTTCTAGTGACTATTCAAAGCTTGGAGATTTAGTAGAGAATTTAATTGAAAATTGCCATAAAACAGGGGTGAATTTATCCCTTCCATCATTAAGAATTGATGCATTTTCATTAGATGTGATGAGTAAGGTACAAGATATTAAAAAGAGTAGCTTAACCTTTGCACCAGAAGCTGGTACCCAGCGTATGCGTAATGTAATCAATAAGGGTCTTACAAAAGAAAACATTCTAGATGGTGCAACCAAAGCATTCCTTGGTGGTTGGAAGAAGGTAAAACTCTACTTTATGTTAGGTCTTCCAACAGAAACCGAAGAAGATATGAAAGGAATTGCAGAGCTTGCCAATGAGATTGCGGCAACCTACTATGATGTTCTTCCAAAAGAAATCCGTGGCGGCAGGGTACAGATTACCTCTAGTACTTCATTCTTTATTCCAAAGCCATTTACTCCATTCCAATGGGCACCAATGTGTGAACCAGAAGAATATGTGAATAAGGCAAAGGTTGTAAAACAGGCAATGCACGATGCCCTAAATCATAAGAGTCTTAGCTATCAGTGGCATTCACCAGAGGCTTCTATTTTAGAAGGTGTATTTGCAAGAGGAGATAGAAGAGTTGCAAAGGCAATTTTAAAGGCTTATGAAAATGGTTGCTACTACGATGCTTGGTCTGAACAATTTGACTATCAAAAATGGATGGATGCATTAGAGGAATGTGGTCTTGACTATCATTTTTATACAACAAGAGAAAGAAGTTTAGAGGAAAAACTTCCTTGGGACTTTATTGATGCTGGTGTAACAAAGAAATTCTTGATTCGTGAATGGGAAAGAGCGATGAGAGAAGAAGTAACGCCAAACTGTGCGATGGCTTGTCAAGGCTGTGGAGCAAAGAAATTTAATGGAGGTATCTGTTATGAAGATTAGAATTAAATTTGCTAAGAGAGGTCGAATGAAGTTCATTGGACACTTAGATATTATGAGATATTTCCAAAAAGTGATGAGAAGAGCCGAGGTTGATATTGTTTATACAGAAGGTTTTTCTCCTCATCAAGTTATGTCATTTGCAGCTCCATTAGGTGTTGGGTTAACCTCAGAAGGAGAGTATTTTGATATTGAAGTACATTCTAGTCTACCTACTGATGTGATGATAGAAAAATTAAATCAAAACATGGTAGAGGGAATGGAAGTTTTAGACTATGTAAAGGTTCCAGATAAATCGAAACCTGCAATGTCCATCGTTGCCGGAGCAGATTATCTACTTACGTTTGAAAATCTAGATTTTAAAGAGGACTTTTTAACGTTCTTAGAGCAAAAAACAATTGAAGTAGAGAAAAAGACGAAAAAGAGTACTGTAATTGTAGATATTCGTCCAATGATTTTTGATGCACAGTTTAGAGAAGATGGATTATTTTTGAAACTTATGACTGGTAGTAGTGGAAATCTAAAACCAGAGCTTGTAATGGAAGCGTTTAATCCAGACCTTAAATTCCATACTTGTCGTTTAGAGACCTATGCACTTGATGGAGAAAATTTAGTGCCATTAGGAAGTTTGGGTGAGAAGATTGTCTAAGATTATTATTACAAGAATTGATAAAACCTTGGTCTCAGCAGTTTCACAAGATGGCAAAATCGTTGAAATACAAAGAATTGAAGAAGAAAAACGAGATAGTGTTGGAAATATTTTTATTGGAAAGATAAAAAATATTGTAAAAAATATCAATGCAGCCTTTGTCGATTTTGGCGAAGGCTGTATGGGATATTTGCCATTAGAAAAGATGGAAGATTGGATTTTTACACTAAGAGCAAGAGAAAAACAAGTGACAATTGGTGATGAGCTTGTTATTCAGGTGAAAAAATCAGCAGTAAAAACAAAGGAACCTGTATTAACAGGAGACCTTCAATTTAAGGGAAAATATATTGTATTGCTTCATGGCGAAGAGAACATTTCTTGTTCTCATAAAATTAAAGATGAAAATTGGATAAAGGAAAATTTATCTAAAATTCGTGAAATTTTACCAAAGGAATGTGGGGCAATTATTCGCACCAATGCTTATGAAAATGAGTTAGACATGGTATTAGAACTATCCGAATATTTAGAAATTTATCAAAAGATCTCTAAAAAGGCGAAGTATAAGAAAAACGGTAGCCTTCTTTATCAGATGCCACCTGCTTATATCGAACAGTTCTTATCGTTAAAGGATGCCCAGATTGTAACAGATGAGACAAAGGTTTATGAAAAGCTAGTGCAAAGCGGTGGTGTACAAGTTTCGTTCTATGAAGATAAGCTTCTACCACTTAGAAAGCTTCATTCGTTAGAAACGGTTATTGAAAGAGCAATCCGTCCACAGGTTTGGTTAAAATCAGGAGGATATCTTGTGATTGAACCAACCGAGGCACTTACGGTTATTGATGTGAATACTGGCAAGGTAGTTAGTAAGAATAAAGACCGCGAAGAGACATTTTATAAGGTGAATTTAGAGGCAGCAAAGGAAGTAGCCTACCAGCTAAGGCTTCGAAATTTATCAGGAATTATTATTGTAGATTTTATTGATATGAAGGACAATGAGCATAAAAAGGAATTGTTAAAATATCTAGAACAATGTATGGCAAGCGACTCGGTAAAGTCCATTTTAGTGGATATGACGAAGTTAAACTTAGTAGAGCTTACAAGAAAAAGAATTAATAAACCATTGTATGAACAATTTGTTTTTAGGAACGGAAAGGTAATGGCACATGAATAATTTTCTTCCGATTACAAAAAAAGAAATGAAAAATCTAGGTTGGCAGCAGCCGGATTTTGTTTATGTTACAGGGGATGCCTATGTAGACCATCCCTCCTTTGGCTGTGCAATTATTTCTAGACTATTAGAGTCTAGAGGATATAAAGTGGCGATTTTATCACAGCCGAATTGGAAAGATGAAAATTCGATTAAAGAATTTGGCAGACCAAGGCTTGGATTTTTAGTATCTAGTGGAAATATGGATTCGATGGTCAATCACTACAGTGTTTCTAAGAAAAGAAGACAGAC
>CABUZU010000109.1 GCA_902496125.1 uncultured Lachnospiraceae bacterium | reverse complement strand
TCATAGCCACTATCGGCAAACGCTTTTTTTAATTTATCTGATAAAAGCTCAATAAACTTATTCATAAATTTCCTCCTAAATTAAGTTAAATCTCATTATATACCAAATTGCAAGCAACAATCAAGCATTTTAATACGAATAATCGCTAATCTTTCCATAAAATACGTAGTCCTTTTGGATAATGGTTTTTAATCATGCCCGATGAAGCTTTTCCCCAACCAATGCTCATTCCATCGACACAAACTAAGACCCAACCTTTTAGTTCAGTACTACAAGGAATCGTTTCTCCTCTTAAATATCCTAAAATTTCTTTTGAATCTGCGTGAAAACTTACAAATTGTTTGACATCACTAGGATGCAGTGCCATTGCAAGTGCATGTGATGGTTTAAAAATTTTCTTATCTAATGTACCAAGCTGTAATCCTGTTCTAAGTACTTTTAATCCTTTTAATTTTGGAAGATTATTTGGAACTAAATACAAATTATTACCAAATAATAGCGAATGACCCTCTAACGGAGCCTTTAAAACGGATTTTTCCCATTCTCGATAAAGCTTTTCTTTTAATGGAGTCGTCTTTTCTAATTTAAAATCACAGTCCTCTTTTTCTCTATTTTTATGAAAAACTGCAACAAAATGACCTTCTCCTTTTTGCTTATGTGGCCAAATTCTTAACATTTTCTCTAATTCTAATTCTTTATAATTTTCTAACAACCACTCTACATTTTTCTCATTTTCTTCTCTCGAAAAAGTACAAGTAGAATAGACAAATTGTCCTCCTGCCTTTAACATCACCATTACATTAGCTAGGATTTCCCTTTGTCTATCTGCACACATTATTACATTTTCCATACTCCACTCAGTTCTTGCAATTTCATCTCTTCGAAACATTCCTTCACCTGAACACGGTGCATCACATAAAATTTTATCAAACATATTGGGGAAGTGTTTTGCCAAAGAAAATGAATCTTCATTTAAGACTAAAGCGTTTTTAATTCCCATTCTTTCAATATTTTGTGAAAGAATCTTTGCTCTTTGTGGATGAATCTCATTCGCTACTAAAAGCCCCACTCCATTCATCTTTCCTGCAAGCTGAGTTGTTTTACCTCCTGGAGCTGCACAAAGGTCTAATACCATATCTCCTGGTTTAACCTCTAATTCCTCTGCTGCCGACATCGCACTTGGTTCTTGAATATAATACATTCCTGCCTCATGCCATGGATGGCGACCTGGTCTTGTTTCTTTTCTATAATAATATCCTGTAGCACACCAATCAATTGGTTTGCAGTCAAAAGGATTTTCTTTTTCAAAATCTTCTTTTTTCGCTTTTAAAGGGTTTAAGCGAATCCCCGCAATACTTTCATTGTCGTATGAACCAATAAAATCTAAATATTCTTCCCCTAATTCTTCTTTCATACGTAACTTAAAATCTTCTGGTAAATTTATCATAAAAACCTTTCTAACTAAAAAAAGGGGAGACATTTGCTCCCCCATATTTGACCCTAGACTCTAATAATATAATCTTCTTTTCGAGGTGCTGCTTCTTTTACTTCTGCTTCGTATCCTAATACACAATGGCCAATTCCTACATAATCACCTGTAATTCCCCACTCTTTTAGAAGTGCTTGTCCTTCTTTACTTGCAAAAACTTCCTTTGCACGATGAATCCAACAAGAGCCTACTCCTACTGCATGAGCTGCATTCATTAAATTGCCCATTACTAAACTTCCATCTTCTAAATAAGTTGGACGTTCTCTATTAGCAAGTACAACAATTACCGTACTAGCTCCATAAAATGGATCTCCAGTTGACCCCATTACTGCTGCATTCATCTTAGATAATTTTTCAACAAGCTCTGGTTTTTGAACAACAACCATAATTGGTGACTGTTTCCCCATTCCAGTTGGAGCATAAGTTCCTGCCTCTAAAATTGCTTGCAACTCTTCTTCTTTAATAAGACCTGGTTTAAAATTACGACAACTACGTCTAGTCTTTAAATCTTGTAATGTTTCTTTCATTAATGACACCTCCAATTAATATGGTATAACTCTATATCCAAATGGTTGGAATGTCAAGAAAAAAACAAGAAACAATTCAAACTTCAAACATAGAATATAAAGAGTCTTATTTTCAAGGTGTTTTATGAATTGTAATTGTCAAAAAGAATGTGAAGATATTTGTACCAAACCTCTGTGTGGCGACCCAAATCTTTTAACAGTACTTACTCCAGTGGTTTATGATGAAGTAGGCTTTAATTTATGTTCAAGTGTAACAATCCCAAATGAAGATTTTTTTACTAGTTATCCTACTGCTAGTCGATTTTCTGCACAAATTATTAATATTGAACCAGCACAAGCTTCTGATATTTCAATTGTACTAATAAAACCGAACTGCTATCGAGTAACCTTAACCAATTTAGAACTTACGATTGCCATTCATGCCTACAATTGCAATAATCAGCTTTTAACTTCATTTGTTGTTAATCAAACTTATCTTCCAAGCGATGGCGATACAGACAATATTGCCAATCCTCCATCTTTTAGTGTCAACATTTATGCACCTTATGGTATTTCTTATCCAGCGAATACTGAACCTAGTTCCACACTTCCATCTGGTATTTTAAATACCATTAGTTTTATCGAAGGGAAAAACCTGATCCACCAAGGCCTTAATTTAATTGCTCTACCTAAAGTCTTAGCATCTGATAGTGCCAATAATCATTTAACTATTGGTGTAAGCTTTTTCTTAAAGAGTATTTATTACGCTCAGTACCTCATTCCTCATCAAGGTAAGGTCAATGTTCCAAAAGCAACACCAACTCTTAATGATGATTCGGTTTGTCTTGACTTTGTAAATGGTGGACTGGTTGAAAATAATGTAAAACCATTAGAACTCATGCCACCAAAATGTGAAGGACGATATAAAGACTGTGATAGTACATCTTGTGGTTCAATAAATATTCCAGATTGTCCAACTTGTACCAAGCCATCTTGTAATCCAACAGAACAATTCTTACAATCAGATATGACCGCTTGCCCATGCCAAGAAGAACCTACAAAAAATTTTCCACCAAACAACTTCTTCCCAAATAATGGTTAATTTCTAAAAAAATAGGAATGTTGCAAAATAGATGCAACATTCCTGCTTCTTTAGAAAATTTCATCCCCGTTCAATGAAATCTTCTGTCCTTCTTAGAAGGCTAATAATGATAGTAGAGTATTTAGAAGACTTAGGATAAATTTTAATATCCCTCTTATGTCCCCTTTAAGATATCAAATTTTTTTATCTCTCACAAGCCACCTAGGGGGATATCAGATATTCCTAATCATTATATTTTTTTACCTCACAAACCCAGTGTCCTTTGACAACTTCTAAGATCTTACCCGTTTCTACATATTCCTTTTCATCATACTCAAAAACTTTTTTCTGTCTTTCATAAATGGGGTCTGGTATTGGCATCGCATCTAATAAAGACCTTGTATACGGATGAATTGGATTACTAAAAAGTTCTTCGGTCGTTGCCATCTCGACAATTTTTCCCTTCCTCATCACTGCAACTTTATCGCTAATAAATCGAATAATCGATAAATCATGTGCAATAAATAAAAAGGTAAATCCTTTTTCTTTCTGTAAATCAATAAATAAGTTAATAATTTGAGCTTGAATAGACACATCTAATGAGGCAATGGGTTCATCGGCTATTATTAAATCGGGTTCTATGCTAATGGCTCTTGCAATTGCTACTCTCTGTCTTTGTCCCCCAGAAATCTCACTTGGATACTTATCTTTATAACTTTCATCTAATCCTACTTGTTGCATCAAACTTAAAATTTTCTTTTCATCATATCTTTTTTTAATAAGTAGTGGTTCTCCAATTAATTGCTTTACTGTCATATGAGAGTCAAGTGCTGCTGCTGAATCTTGAAAAATCATTTGCATTGTTCCATTCAGAGAAATTCCTCCTCCACTAATTGGGTAGACACCCATAATACTACGAGCAATCGTGGACTTTCCACACCCAGTTTCTCCAACTAATCCAAAAACCTCGCCTTTTTTCAGTTCAAAACTGACATCGTCTACTGCTTTTACTATATAGTTTTTTCGTATTGGAAAATATTGTTTTAAATGCTTAACCTCTAGTATTGTCTCTTTCATTTTGTCTCCTCTTTATACAAACTGGGGGTTCTATTTTAGGTACTCTTTGATCTAACAACCAAGTTGCTGCATAATGTGTTTTGCTAATTTCAAACATTGGGGGCATTTTTTCATAATCAATTTTAAGAGCATAACGGTTTCTTATTGCAAATGCATCTCCTTCAGGAGGGTGTAATAAATCCGGAGGCATTCCTGGAATAGTCACTAAGCGTTTCTTGTTCTTCGAATAAGTAGGTAGAGCTTCCATAAGCCCCCAAGTATAAGGATGAGCTGGTTGATAAAAAATCTCTTTAATAAATGTTCTGGTACAATTCCCATTGTAAAATACCCTAGCATTGCTGCATTATAAGTTTTCATTACAATTTTAACGGTATTTTCATCCTCCGCTTTTATCTCTTTAATATCTTCATAATTAGAGGTAACGGATGAAGAAAGTGTTTCATCTTCTGTTAATTCTTTATAGGTAAAGACAACATCATCGGCATTAAAAGCTTCTCCATCATGCCATTTTACATCTTTACGTAAATGGAAGGTATAAGTTAATGAATCTTTATCAAATTCATAACTTTCTGCTAAATCCTCTCATGTATCGCACAAAGAATCGCACAAAGAATTGCTAATGCAAAGACTAATAGATAAGCCACTCCACCAAGTACTAAAGTATTCCCAATTAAAGGACCTACCACTTCTTGAACCGAAGTCTTATACTTTAGAGATAATCCAAAATTTCCAGTAAGTGCTTGTCCTAACCAACGTACATATTGCACAACTAACGAATCATCCAATCCCAAACGGTGTCTTGCTGCATTAAGTTCTGCAGTCGTCATCTTTTCTACATCGTCTCCGTAAAAAGATTGTAATGGATCTCCTGGAGCTAATCTAGCAAATATAAAAGCTATGATAGATAAAATAATCATAGCTATTATAAATCCCAAAAGTTTTTTACCTATTTTTGTCATTAACTGTTGTAAATTCATATCCGTTCCCCTTATTTTTTTTACTATTATACAAGAACCTAAATTTACAACAAGCCCCCTAGGGGGTTTATGATATTCCACAATAGAATACATAAAAATAGGGCTCGTGTATAACACAAGCCCTATCTTATCTTTATAAATTTTCTTCTATAATTTGGTCAATTAACTGTACTTCTTCATCAGAAAATGGAGTACGATTTACAATTCGAACATTCTCTAATAGCTGTTCTGGTTTAGAAGCCCCTACTAGAACACTAGTTACAACATCATCTTTTAAAATCCAACTTAATGCCATTTGTGATAATTTTTCACCACGTTTTTTAGCTAATTCATTTAATGCAATAATCGCATTACTACATTTTTGCACTCTTCGTGCAGATAAAAACCTTCTATCCGTCACTACTCGACTATTTTCTGGAATCCCATTAAGATATTTATCGGTAAGCAAACCTTGTGCTAATGGACTAAAAGCAATAATGCCTTTTTTGAAATCTTTTGCAGCATGTTTTAGTCCATTCTTTTCAATTGTCCTATCAAAAATGGAATAGCTATTTTGATTAATAACAAATGGACAATGCAGTTCTTTTAAAATCTGAGCAGCTTGAATCATATTTTCGCCGTCATAATTTGAAATTCCAACATATAAAGCCTTTCCACTTCTTACGATTTGTGCAAGTGCTTCCATTGTTTCTTCCAGTGGCGTTTCAGGATCCATTCGATGGTGATAAAAAATGTCTACATAATCAAGATCCATTCGAGATAAGCTCTGGTCTAGACTTGCAAGCAAATATTTTCTACTGCCACCATCTCCATAAGGACCTTCCCACATATCATAACCGGCTTTTGTTGTGATGATTAACTCATCACGATAAGGTTTTAATTCTTCTTTAAAAATCTTTCCGAAGTTTCTTTCTGCACTTCCATAGGCTGGTCCATAATTATTAGCCAAGTCAAAATGTGTGATTCCATTGTCAAATGCCGTAAATAGCATCTTTTTCATGTTTTCATAATCACCGGTATCACCAAAATTATGCCATAATCCAAAGGAAATAACAGGAAGTTTTAATCCACTTCTTCCACATTTACGATATTCCATGGTCTGATAGCGATCATTTGCTGCAATATAAGTCATTTATCTCTCCTCTAGTTTTTTATTTTTGAACAATATTTACAATTCTTCCTGGAACATAAATTTCTTTTACAATGGTACCTGTTAATTTATCTGCAATGACTTCTTTGGCCTTTGCAATGGCTTCTTCTTTTTCGGTATCCTTTGCAATTGTAATAGTTCCACGAACCTTACCATTAATTTGAACTGCAATTTCAATAGTCTGTTCTACCGTCTTAGCTTCATCATATTCTGGCCAAGCAGTCTGATAAAGTCTACCTTCAAATCCTATCATCTCCCATAATTCTTCTGTCATATGAGG
>CABUZU010000108.1 GCA_902496125.1 uncultured Lachnospiraceae bacterium | reverse complement strand
GCAGATTATATTCTACAGGTCTATCAATTTGCCAATGCAGCACCAAATCCAAGCAAATGGCTAGAGGATGCGAGTCGATATCTTAATGCAGATTCTTTTGAAGAATTAGAAAGTCAACCTTGGGTAGTAGGAATGGTTGATGAGATTCATATGCAGGCAAATGAATTACTAAACTTGTCAAAACAAGCACAGGCAATTTGTGAGGATGCAGATGGTCCAGATTTTTATCTGCCGATGATTTTAAGTGATAGAGAAGTAATTGATGGATTATTAAATAGTGATTCGTTTATTACTATCTATAAGCAACTTAAAAATATGAAGCTTGTAAGAAAGCCGGCAAAAAGAAAGATTACCTGTAGTGAAGACTTAAAAGAACAAGTTTCCGATATCAGAGACCAGATAAAAAACAGTCTTAAGGATATGGAAAAGCAATTTGCTACAATGGAAGAAGAGGATATTTTAGAAGGAATTCGAAAGATTAAAACGCCGATGATGACACTTTTAGGCTTAGTGAAAGAATATGACAAGCGATTTACTAAGGCAAAGCGTGAAAAAAATATCTTAGATTTCTCAGACCTTGAGCATTTAGCACTTGAAATCTTAGTAGATGAAGAAGGAAAGCCGACAAGAGCAGCACTTGAATTAAAAGAACAATACGAAGAAATTTTAATTGATGAATATCAAGATAGCAACTATTTGCAAGAAGCAATTTTAAACAGTATCTCAAGAGAAAGTGAAAATCATCCAAATACGTTTATGGTAGGCGATGTAAAACAAAGTATTTACCGATTTCGTATGGCAAGACCGGAATTATTTCAAGAAAAATATGAAAACTATACGAAGGAGAAAAGTCCTTATCAGCGAATCGACTTACATCAAAACTTTAGAAGTCGTAAGGAGATTTTAGATGGCATCAATTTTATTTTTGAGCAAATTATGACAATGGAGCTTGGAAATGTCAAATATGATGACGATGCAGCACTTCATGTTGGAGCAACCTATCCAGAACGGGAAACGAATGAACCTGCAATTGAATTGTTATTAGCAGATGCAAATAAGGCTTCTATTGCACAGTTTGATATTGGTGAAAGTGATAGCGAACAAAGTGTGCAGCTATTAGAAGGTCAGATGATTGCAAATAAGATAAAGGAACTTACAAATCCAAGTACTGGTCTAAAGATTTTGGATAAAGAAACTGGAGATATGAGGATTGCAACAAACCGCGATATTGTAATTTTACTTCGAAGTTTTAGCGGTTGGGCACAAGATATTTTACAAGTATTATTGCAAGAAGGAATCCCAGCTTACGCTCAGTCAAGTACCGGATATTTTGATGCATTAGAGATTCAGATTGTATTAAATTTGTTAAAGGTAATTGATAATCCAAGACAGGATTTACCACTTGCGAGTGTGTTAAAATCTTCATTTGTTGGCTGTAATTCAATGGAACTAGCTAAAATTGTCGCAGATTATAAAAACAATATCGATAAAACAAGAGAAAAAGGATTGTATGCAGCCGTTTTATTTTATTGTAAGCAGGGTGAGGATGAACAATTACAACAAAAGCTGATACAGGCAATGGATATGTTTACTCGTTATCGTAAGGAAGCAATTGTTTATCCAGTTCATGAATTGCTATATAAAATTTTTTCGGAAACGGGATTTTACAATTATGTATCAGCACTTCCAGCAGGAAGTGTCAGAAAGGCAAATTTAGACATGCTTGTGCAAAAGGCAGTAAATTATGCATCAACGAGTTATCATGGACTGTTTGATTTTGTTAGATATATCGAAAATTTGCAAAAATATGAAGTAGACTATGCTCCAGGAACGACGATGAGTGAACAAGATGATTTGGTTCGTATTACTTCGATACACAAAAGTAAGGGACTTGAATATCCAATTGTAATTGTAGCAGGCATGGCGAAGATGATGAATCGCCAAGATAGTCGTGCAAAAATTTTATTACATCCTGATTATGGCATTTGTGCAGATTACATTGATGCGAAGAAAAGACTTCGTGTGCCTACACTTTGTGCAAGAGCTTTTTCAAGAAGATTATTAATTGATAACAGCAGTGAAGAATTAAGAGTATTATATGTAGCACTTACCCGTGCAAAAGAAAAATTAATTCTTACCGCTTGTGATAGCCATTTAGAGGGGCGTATGAAAAAATGGCAAGTAGTAAAAGAATGCAAGAGTAAAACACTGCCATTTACGACAACTTCAAAGGCAAATGGATATTTAGATTGGATTCTTATGGCTCTTTGTCGAGGTGGAGAAAATTTTATTAAGACAAAGAAAATTCCAATTGAGCAGCTTTTATTTCCAGAAGCGAAAAAAGAAATAGAAAACTTAGTAAAGCAACAAGAACTAGAAGCGATTGATATAAATAAAATCTATTCAAAGCCAATGAAGGAAAGAATTGACAGGTATTTAAGTTGGAAATATCCTTATCTTTCTGATTTAAAAATCCACAGTAAATTTACAGTATCTGAAATTAAAAAGATGTATGGAGAATATGAAAGGGAAGAAATTTCAAAAGAGCTAATTACGATGGAGAAAGAAGATACCTTGCCAATCTTTATGAAAGAGGAAAAAGAAGAAGTAAGTCGTATAACAAAGGGAACAATGTATCATAAGGTATTAGAAATTTTAGATGAAACAAAGACCTATCATACCGATGTAATACGAGAACAATTAGAATTAGAAGTACAAAAGGGACGAATTGATGCTAAGATTTTAGAAGTTGTAAATTTATGGGATATTTATCAGTTCTATCAATCAGAAATTGGAAAACGTGTAATAAAAGCAGCAAAAGCAGGAAAGCTTTATAAAGAACAGCCCTTTATTATGACATTACCTGCGAATGAAGTAAAAGAAGAATGGGATAGCACAGAGCCAATTTTAATTCAAGGTATTATTGATATTTGGTTTGAAGAAGAGGATGGGCTTGTTTTATTAGATTATAAAACAGACCGTGTACATTTAGAAGAAGTTCTTATAAAAAGATATCAAGGTCAGTTTTTATTCTATAAAAAGGCATTAGAGCAGTTAACCGGTAAAAAGGTTAAAAATAGTTATTTATATTCTTTTGGATTGAAAAAAGTAATTGAGATGAACTAGGAGGAAGAGTATGTATTACGTACCAGATGAAACGAAAAAATGTGGATATTATGAATGTGAAAAATGTGGAACAAGATTTTTATCTTTACAGACGATGGAGAGGATTCCATGCCCAGAATGTGAAAGGGAAATTGATTATGAAATTGGACCCGATGAAAGTATGGAAGATATCTTAGATACCGCAAAGCTCATTGATGTGATTGAAGGAGAAGAAGAAGTAGAAAAAATGGATGCACTTTTAAGTCTTGCAATTACTGGTGGAAATTTTGATTGGATTTAAGCTAACTTTGTGATATAATGATGAATATTGATTTTTTACAAGGGAGGCAGATACAAATGCATATTGTATGTTTAGACTTAGAAGGCGTATTAGTACCAGAAATTTGGATTGCTTTTGCAAAGGCAACAAACATTCCGGAACTTGAAAAGACAACAAGAGACGAACCAGATTATGATAAATTAATGAAGTATCGTCTTGCGATTTTAAAAGAACATCATCTAGGATTAAAAGAAATTCAAGAAACCATTGCGACAATTGACCCAATGCCAGGAGCTAAGGAATTTTTAGATGAACTTCGTTCCTTTACCCAGGTTATTATTATTAGTGATACCTTTACCCAGTTTGCAAGTCCATTAATGAAGAAATTAGGATGGCCAACGATTTTCTGTAATTCTTTAGAGGTTGCAGAAGATGGTGAAATTACCGGATTTAAGATGAGAGTTGAAAAATCAAAATACACAACGGTAAAAGCATTACAGTCTATTGGTTACGAAACCATTGCCAGTGGAGATAGCCACAATGACATTGGAATGATTAAAGCTAGTAAAGCAGGATTCCTATTTAAGAGTACGAATTCTATTAAGGCAGAATATCCAGAACTTCCAGCTTATGAAACTTATGATGAATTAATGAGTGCAATTAAAAAAGCAATGGAAGATTAGATATACCGGCCTCTCGTATGAGAGGCTATTTTTTACGGAGGGATTTAAATTATGTTAGAGCTACAAAATGTAAACTATTGCGTAGAAGACAAACAGATTTTAGAAAATGTAAATCTAAAAATAGAAGATCAGTTTGTCGTAATTACAGGACCAAATGGAAGTGGAAAATCTACATTGGCAAAGGTAATTGCAGGAATTATAAAACCAACTAGTGGTAAAATCTTATTAGATGGGGAAGATATTACCAATTTATCCATCACAGAACGTGCAAAAAAAGGAATTAGCTATGCGTTCCAACAGCCAGTGCGTTTTAAAGGATTAAAGGTTCGAGATTTGATGACATTAGCAGCAGGAAAGAATGAAGAAGGAAAAGAGGCAACCTTTACAGAAATCTGTGATATGTTATCAGAAGTAGGACTTTGTGCAAAAGAGTATATCAATCGAGATTTAGATGATAGCCTATCAGGCGGTGAATTAAAGAGAATCGAGATTGCAATGATTTTAGCTAGAGCATCAAAGTTAAGCCTTTTTGATGAGCCAGAAGCAGGAATTGATTTATGGAGTTTCCAAAAATTAATCCATGTATTTGAAAAAATGCAAAAACAGATTAAAGGAAATATTTTAATCATTAGTCATCAAGAACGTATTTTAGATATTGCAGATAAAATTATTTATTTAAAAGACGGTAAGGTAGCAAAATATGGTGAAAAAGAACCAATTCTTTGTGAAATTATGGGCAGCGCAGAAGGTGGCTCTTGTAAGATTTTAGTGGATAAAATGAAAGGAGCACAATAGTGATGGATGCAATTGAAAAGAATATTTTACATGAAGTAGCAGGTTTAGATGCCCTTCCAGTAGGAGCATATAATATTAGAGCAAATGGACAATCAGCAGGAAGAAATACAACTGCAAACATTGATATTATTACAAAAACAGATAAACCAGGAATTGATATTAAAATTAAACCAGGTACAAAACATGAAAGTGTGCATATTCCTGTAGTTGTTTCGAAAGAAGGTCTTAAAGATTTAGTGTATAATGATTTCTTCATTGGAGAAGATAGCGATGTAACGATTATAGCAGGTTGCGGTATTCACAATTGTGGCGGTGTAGATAGTTCTCACGATGGTATTCATACCTTCTATATAGGTAAAAATGCAAAAGTCAAATATGTAGAAAAGCATTATGGTGAAGGAGAAGGACGTGGTAAAAAGTTAATGTATCCAACTACTATTGTCCATCTTGAAGAAGGTGCACAAATGATTATGGAAACTGCTCAGATTTCAGGAATTGATGATACAGTAAGAACAACAACCGCAGATTTGGCAAAGGATGCAAAGTTAGACATTCATGAAAGTATTATGACAACTGGAAATCAGAATGCAGTATCAAAATTTAGTGCAGATATGAATGGGGAGAATTGCAGCTGTAATATTGTAAGTCGTACCGTTGCAAGAGATGAAAGCGAACAGCACTATATTAGTCGACTGAATGGAAATAATGTATGTGCAGGACATACGGAATGCGATTCGATTATCATGGATAAAGCTAAGGTTTTAGCAACCCCTGAACTTTTTGCATCTAGTACAGAAGCAAGTTTAATTCATGAAGCAGCCATTGGTAAAATTGCTGGAGAACAGTTAATTAAATTAATGACGCTTGGTTTAACAGAAGAAGAAGCTGAAGAACAAATTATTTCTGGATTCTTAAGATAAGATGTAGGGAAAATAGATTGAAGAAAATTGGTGTAGTTACAGACAGTCACAGTGGCATTTCACAGGAAATGGCTAAAGAATTAGGAATTTATGTACTTCCAATGCCTTTTTATTTTGATGAAAAATGTTTTTATGAAAATATTGATTTATCAAGAGAAGAGTTCTTTGAAAAATTAAAAACGAATAATAAAGTATCCACTTCACAGCCTTCCCCAGAAGAAGTAATGAAAATTTGGGATAGGGCATTAGAAGAATATGAACAAATCCTTTATATTCCAATTAGTAGCGGTCTTAGTGGTTCTTGTTCTACGGCAATGGGTCTTTCAAGAGATGGAGACTATGAGGAAAAGGTATTTGTAGTAGATAATGGAAGAGTATCGACTCCAATGCATCGTTCGATTTTAGATGCATTAGAATTAATAGAAGAAGGATACAAAGCACCGCAAATTAAAAAAATCCTAGAAGACGTTAGAGATAAAATGGTTATCTATGTAGCAGTAGAAACATTAGAATACCTTAAAAAAGGTGGTAGAATCTCAGCTACAACGGCAGCTCTTGGAGGTTTATTAAATATTAAGCCTGTTCTTAAATTTGATGTCGGTATCTTAGATACTTATAAAAAATGTAGAGGATTTAAGAAGGCAAAACAGGTCATGATAGAGGCGATGAAAAATGATTTAGAAACGAAGTTTTCTAACGAATATCAAAATAATGAAGTCTATTTATTAGCAGCTTCTAGTGCAGATGAAGAAACGACAAAAGAGTGGGTCAATGAGATAAAGGAGGCTTTTCCAGGTATGGATGTCTTATGTGATGACCTATCTC
>CABUZU010000107.1 GCA_902496125.1 uncultured Lachnospiraceae bacterium | reverse complement strand
TATGGTAGGTTGGCAATTTCTTTACGCCTTCTGCATCGATTTTACCAGATTCATTTAATTGCTGTAATGTAAAAATCTTACGATTCTTTAATCTACGAACAAATTCCTCAAAAATCTTAGCGGTACAACCGGCATCATCGACTGCACGGTGATGATGCTCTAATGAGATTTTTAATGCCTTTGCCACATTATCTAATTTAAAACGCTTTAATTCTGGAAGTAAAAATCTTGCTAAGCTTACGGTATCTAATACAGTTGGCTCTATTGTAATTCCCATATTTTTTGCCTTTTGTGTAATAAATCCGACATCAAACGAAGCATTATGTGCTACGAGTGCACATCCTTTACAAAATGCTAAAAACTCTGGTAAAATCTCTTCAATTGGACGGGCATCTGCTACCATTTCATCACTAATCGAGGTTAACTGTTCAATATTTAGTGGAATCGGATGATTTGGCTTTACAAAAACAGAATACTCATCACAGATTTTACCCTGACTTACCTTTACCGCACCAATTTCAATAATCTCATGAATCGCATTGTTTAGTCCTGTCGTTTCAATATCAAATACGACAAAATCATCATCTAATGTAAAATCCTTTGGATTTTTAACCATCTCAATGCAATCATCTACTAAATATCCTTCCATTCCATAAATGATTTTTAACGGATCATCATGGTCTACCATATGAAAGGCTTCAGTAAAAGCTTGTACACAACCATGGTCAGTTAATGCAATAG
The DNA here is from genome assembly GCA_902496125.1 of uncultured Lachnospiraceae bacterium. Taxonomy (GTDB): domain Bacteria; phylum Bacillota; class Clostridia; order Lachnospirales; family Lachnospiraceae; genus TWA4. The sequence continues at coordinate 5,890 of CABUZU010000107.1, read as the reverse complement.
CTGGATGCTCCCATTGTTTTACCCGTTTAATCAATCCACCTACCGGCGTTACCGCATCCATTTCACTAAACTTCGTATGACAGTGAAGCTCTACTCTCTTTTTAGGAGCCTTATCCTCTCTGCTCTTTTTCTTTACGGAATTGGCTTTCATAATACCGGTAACCGATGTCAAGATAAGCTCTCCATCAAACTTATCACGACTGGTCATACCCTTTATGCAAATGGTACTTCCCTTTTCAACCGCAGGCTTTAACTCATCAATTCTGTCTTTTCTACAAAAGATTTTTGTTGTAATACTATCGGTTCCATCATACAAGTCAAACATAACCATAAAGTTTCCAGTACGAAGTTCCTTTACCTCTACTTGAATGATTTCACCTTGAACAACAATCTCCCCCATTTCGTCAATGACTTGGTCTAACTTAATTGGAGTTCCTTCGATATCTCTACCATAAAGCGTATCCGGCGATTTCTTACGATTGTACTTTTTAGTTGGTGTGGCAGGCTTAGGTGCTTCCTTTGCCATCTTCCTTTCGGCTTTTTGCTCTTGTTTCTTTTCTTTTTGCTCGGCATAACGCTTGCGGTTTTCTTCATCAATTCTTGCAAGTTCTGCCTCCATTACCGACATCCCAACACTCTCTTTTTGACCAGTATCTACATCGGTATAATGCATATGCACTTCAATTCGACAGTCAAAACGCTCATTAAAGACCTTTAACAATAAATCTTGTAACTGCTTGCCTTTTTGCCTGTTAATAATACTATCGGGTATATCTACATTTAAAATGCCGCTATCTTCATCATAATGAATCACGGCTTTTTTATAAAGATTGTAAATTAAGATACTAACACCCTTTAATTCCTTTAAAAAATGAGATTGGTATTCTTCTAGAATCTTATTTACACTATATTGTTCAGAAAGTTCGTACCTTTCTACGATACGAACTTTCAAATCCTTGTCATTAAAATACTGTTTCTTAATACTTGCCTCTAACTGATTTAAAGCAACCTTATCAATCAAGCGTTTCGCTGTGACATAAATTTTTAATAAGGTATGGCGATTTGTTGTTGCAATCTTAGTAATCTCTAGCCATTGCATTAGTCCTTCCATCGCCTTTGGTATCTTTAAATCTGGCATTACTGCGTCGAATGTTTTCTCCATTCTACGTTTCTCACATCCTATCAATTTCTTCTTTTAATGCCAAAAGAAGTTCATTTTCAGCAACTTTACGAAGAACTTCACCTTTTTTAATCAGAAGTCCTTCACCAACTCCACCTGCAATTCCAATATCGGCTTCTTTCGCTTCTCCAGGACCATTTACTACACAACCCATAACAGCCACCTTTAGACTCTTGTCATATCCTGCAACCATTGTCTCTACTTGGTTGGCAAGAGAAATTAAATCGATTCGAGTTCGACCACAAGTTGGGCAAGAAATGACTTCAATTCCACTTTTTCGAAGTCCTAAATCCCTAAGCACCATCTTTGCGACCTTGATTTCCTCTACTGGGTCTCCAGTAAGTGATACACGAATGGTGTTACCGATTCCTTGATATAAAATGATTCCAAGTCCTACTGAGGACTTAATTGTACCAGAAGTTATCGTACCTGCTTCTGTAATTCCTACATGAATTGGATGGTTGGTCTGCTTTACTAAAATTTCATGTGCTCTTGCACACATTGGCACATTTGATGACTTAATACTAATTACTAAATTGTCATAACCCATCTCTTCAATTAAAGCAACCTTATCTAGCGCACTTTCTACTAATCCTTCTGCGGTAACGCCATTATATTTTTTAACTAATTCCTTTTCTAGGGAACCACTGTTAACCCCTACACGAATTGGAATGTTTAATGACTTTGCCTTATCTACTACAGCAAATACACGGTCCTTATTTCCAATATTTCCAGGATTAATACGAATCTTATCTGCTCCATTTTCCATTGCTTCAATTGCCATACGATAGTCAAAATGAATATCCGCTACTAAAGGAATATGGATTCTTGATTTAATCTTTTCAATTGCCTTTGCCGCTTCTTTATCTGGAACCGTACAACGAATAATTTCACATCCTGCTTCTTCTAGGCGTAAAATCTGTGAAACCGTTGCCTCTACATCATCGGTTCTTGTATTCGTCATCGACTGAATTAATATTGGATTTTTCCCACCAATTACACGATTTCCTATTTTTACTTCTTTTGTTTGTTCACGAAATGTCATATTGCCTCCTTTAAAGCTTCGTAAGGTCATTAAATAAGATAAAGACCATTAAAACCATTAGTAAAACCATACCTACCATATGAACATAGCCTTCTTTTTCCCTGTCAATCGGCTTACCACGTATTGCCTCAATGAATAAGAACAATAGCCTTCCACCATCTAAGGCTGGAAGAGGAAGTAAATTCATTACCCCAAGGTTTGCACTAAGTAGGATAAAGAAATTCGATAAATTTAAGAAGATATAAAAGATTCCATCTGGCTTACTTTGTTCTACAACCTCACTCATCGTTGAAACAAGTCCTACCGGTCCTGAAACATCATTCTTTGAAACCTGCCCTTGTACAACCATCTTTAGTGAAGTAAACGTATAGGAAATCCAAAACTTTACTTCATTTAGGCTATATTTCATCACCCCTAATGGCGACAATTTTTCTCTCTGACCATAGGTCACAATGCCAATACGATAGCTTTTAGACTCCTCATCGTATTTAGGATGTAAAGTTACATTATAGGATTGCCCATCTCTTTTATAAGAAATTGGAAGTTCCTTCTCATCTGGATGAAGGGTTAAATACAAAGTAATGTCTCGATAAATGGTTACCTTCTTATCCCCAATTTTCGTAATTGTATCTCCTGCCTGCATCCCTGCCTCACTGGCTGGATAATTTTTTGTGACCGCTGCAACAATCGGTTTATCAATTCCGACATTGCTAATGACAATGATTGCTAAAATCCATGCAAACAGAAAATTAAACAACGGTCCTGCTGCAACAATGGAAATTCTTGCACCCACAGGCTTATTGATAAAGGAACCCTCAACTGGGTGTTCGGGGTCTTCATCAAATTCTCCTGCCATGGAACAAGAACCCCCAAATGGTACAAGTTTTAATGAATAACGTGTATCTTTTCCTTGATAAGATAAAATTCTTGGACCCATTCCCACTGAAAATTCAATGACATCTACTCCATTTTTCTTAGCAAGTAAAAAATGTCCAAGCTCATGCGAGATAATTAAAAGACTTAGTACTAATAATGACAATACAATACTCAATGTTTCCACCTGCTTTCAAGCCAACTATATACATCTGATTCTACTTGTAAAATGGTATCCAAATCTGGATTTTCTACAACAGTATGATTTGTCATTGCATCTTCTATTATTCGTATAATATCTAAATATCCAATTTGCTTATTTAAAAATCTAGCAACTGCCCATTCATTTGCTGCATTGTAAACAGTAGGCATACTTCCGCCCGTTTTTCCAGCCTCATATCCTAATTTTAATCCTCTAAAGGTTTCCATATCAGGCTCTTCTAATACGATTTGGCTAAGAGTTTTAAAATCAAGACGGTCTCCACCCATTGGATTTCTCTTTCCTTCATACAACGCATATTGAATGGGAAGTTTCATATCCGGTGTGCCAAGCTGGGCTAAAACTGCACCATCAACAAACTCTACCATCGAATGAATAATACTCTTTGGCTGAACTACCACTTCAATCTGATCAAAGTCGACATCAAATAGCCATTTAGCTTCAATGACTTCAAGACCTTTGTTTACCATTGTAGAAGAGTCAATCGTAATCTTTCTACCCATTGCCCAGTTTGGATGCTTTAGAGCATCTTCCACTCGAATATCTTTTAACTGTTCTAATTTATATCCTCTAAATGGACCACCAGATGCGGTTAATAAAATTCGACTAATCTTTGAAGTCTCTTCCCTCTTTAATGCTTGGAAGATTGCACTATGCTCACTATCAACAGGATAGATATGAACATTTTTCTCCTTCGCTTTTTTCATAATGATATGACCTGCGGTAACTAGAGTCTCCTTATTTGCAAGTGCAATATCTTTACCAGCTTCAATTGCTGCAAGTGTTGGTAAAATTCCAATCATACCGACAACCGCCGTAAGTACCATATCTACATTTGGAAGCTTTACAATTTCTAGTAACCCATCCATTCCGGTAAGCACCTTCGTATCGGTATCTTCAATATTTTTAGCTAGTTCTTTTGCTTTATCTGGATGATAAACCACTGCTATTTCTGGTTTAAACTTACGAATCTGTTCTTCTAATCGTACAATATTCGAATAAGCTGCTAAAGCTGCTACTCTAAAATCCTTTGTACTTTCTACTACTTCTAATGTCTGGGTTCCAATAGAACCGGTTGAACCTAACAAAGCTAAGCATTTCATAAAATAGAAATTCCTTTCATAAATAACATAATCGTGTAGTAAATAATTGGAGCAGTAAAGATAACACTGTCAAAACGGTCTAATATTCCACCATGACCTGGAATTAATGTACCATAATCCTTTACTCCATAATTTCTCTTAATTGCAGAAGCTGCTAGGTCTCCTACCATAGAAATTAATCCGCCAATTCCACAAACTACGGCACAAGAAAATGCAGGATCCGGTAAAATTGCAGGGTCTACTAATAGTGCACCAAAGATTGCTCCTAAAAGAATCGCACCTACAACACCACCAATTCCACCTTCTACGGATTTTTTCGGACTTAAAATCGGTGCCATCTTATGCTTGCCATTTCTGCCAAAGGTAATACCCGCACAATATGCACAGGTATCACAGCCCCAAGAGCTTAAAAATACAAGCCATACTAAAATACCATTATCAAGTGTTCTCATACGATAAATATAAGAAAGCATTAATGCTACATAAATCACTCCAAAAAATGCTGCAAGTACCTGTTCTGTCTTATAACTTGGGAAAGTAAAGACATAAACTGCTAAAATAACAATCATGGAAGCCATTATAATCATTACAATGCCAAGACTGTTATCCGGTCTAAAATACATATAAATATATGATAAAACTGCCATAATATAACCAGCAATTCCAAGTGACTGAGTTTTAATTTTAAAAATCTTATAAAGTTCGCTCATTCCAATTAATGAAATGATTAAAAGACCTCCACATAAAATCGGTCCTCCACTCATAATCAATACAATTGCTAAAATGACTAGAATAATTCCACTTCTAAGTCTAACGCCAAACATAATTTCCTCCTACTTACTTACGTCCACCAAAACGACGTTCTCTTTTGTTGTAGTATTCAATTGCCTTTTCTAACTCTGTACGGTTAAAATCTGGCCAATAAATATCGATAAAATAAAATTCTGTATAAGCCATCTGCCATAATAAATAATTAGACAATCTTTGCTCACCACTGGTACGAATTAATAAATCAGGGTCAGGAATTCCTGCGGTATCAAGATAACTACTAAAGAAATCCTCATCCACGCTAGCTAACTCAAATTTACCAGCCTTGTAGTCTTCTAACATTTTTCTTGTTCCTCGAACAATTTCATCACGACTACCATAGTTTACTGCGATAACAAAGGTAAGTCCTGTATTATCCTTCGTCTCATCTTCTAAACGATTAATCGCTTCTACAAGGTCTTTAGAGAATCTACTTCTTTCGCCAATCATCTTAACACGTACATTATTCGCCTTTGCAATTTTTAACAGTCTTTTCGCATAAAAACGGAAAAGCTGCATTAATGCACCGACTTCTTCTTCGGAACGCTTCCAATTTTCTGTTGAAAACCCATAAACGGTTAAATATTTAATACCAAGTCTTGCAGCATCTTCAACAGTCTGTTCTACTGCTTCACAACCTGCTTTATGTCCTAGGTTTCTAG
>CABUZU010000106.1 GCA_902496125.1 uncultured Lachnospiraceae bacterium | reverse complement strand
CTATATTAATATAAATTTACATACCTCTAATTTATACCACTTATTGTCTAAATTCAAGGTTTTCGAATGTATTCTTTTTTTTTCATAACCTTGCCTTAAAAAGTATAGTTTACAGAAGAATAACTGTGATTATTCCTATTCTTTTTTTGTTAAATTTTAGATTATATATAAAAATTTCCTAATCTTTTTCTAAATTTTACACTTTTTTTAGATTTTTTAGATATAAATTTAAAAAAGGAGCAATCAAAACATGATTGCTCCACTTATTATTGCACAAATTTCATAAATTCTTCTACACTGCGATTTACAATTAATTCTTCTGGGAAATGACATTCTTCCACTACAGAAAGAGGTCCTTCATGATTGCAAATATCAAATGTAATATGTGCATCACTGTCCATAATTACAGGCACTTGATACTTCTTACAATACTCTAGCATGGTAATTGCATTTTCCCTACTATTCTTTCGAAAAGATTTCGGACCTAGGGAACCTTGATTTAATTCTAATAGTACATGATTTGCCTTCGCACCCAATACAAGTTCCTCATAGTCAATTGGAAAACGTCCATCATCTGGATGTCCAATAATGGCTACCTTTGGAATCTCCATTGCTTTTAGATAAGCCCTTGTATTCTCTTTTTGGGTTCCACTTGTAAAACAAGGTGGATGGATACTTGCTACACAAACATCTAATTCTGAAAGTGTTCGATCTGATAAATCTACATTGCCGTCATAATCTAAAATATTAAGCTCTGCACCTAATAATAGTCTCATTCCGTTAAACTCACGGGGAACCACTTTTAGATTATTAAAATAGAATTCATGGCAAGTTCCAGGCATCTTCGGTGCATGTTCGGTAATACCTAAAAGTTCAAGTCCCATCTCCTTTGCATAAGCGGTCATCTCAGAGATTGTGCTATAAGCATGACCACTTGCAAGGGTATGAGTGTGTATATCTAAAACGTCACGCATTTTACTGCACATCCTTCATACTAAAGCTAATACGTCCCATCTTGTCCTTACCAAGGCATACAACCTTTACTTTATCTCCAAGTGTTAGAACATCTTCTACACGGTTGATTCTTTCTTTACTAATCTTGGAAATATGAACCATTCCTTCTTTACCTGGAGCAAATTCTAAGAATGCACCAAATTCTTTAATGCTAATAACAACACCTTCAAAAATCTGGCCTTCTTCAAAATCAGTTGCGATGATTTGAATCATCTTCTTTGCTTTTTCAATCATATCTTTGTCTGTACCACAGATAGATACCATTCCTTCTTCGCTGATATCAATCTTTACGCCAGTTTCTTCAATGATACGATTAATCACCTTCCCCTGTTTACCTACTACATCACCAATCTTGCTAGGGTCGATGCTAATCTGGTCAATCTTAGGTGCATATTCTCCAACTTCTGGACGTGGAGTATCGATTGCTTTTGCCATAACTTCATCTAAGATATGAAGTCTTGCTACACGAGTTCTTGCAATTGCTTCTTCTACGATTGGACGAGTTAAACCATGAATCTTAATATCCATCTGAATTGCAGTAATACCCTTATGAGTACCAGCTACCTTAAAGTCCATATCACCAAAGAAGTCTTCAAGTCCTTGGATATCGGTTAATACTAAATAGTCATCATCGGTTTCACCAGTTACTAAACCACAAGAAATACCTGCTACTGCTGAATGAATTGGTACACCAGCTGCCATTAAAGACATAGAAGATGCACAGATACTTGCCTGTGAAGTAGAACCATTCGATTCAAATGTTTCAGATACAGTACGAATTGCATAAGGGAACTCTTCTTCTGTTGGAAGAACAGGTACTAATGCACGTTCTGCTAATGCACCATGACCGATTTCACGTCTTCCCGGTCCTCTTGAAGGTTTCGTTTCACCTACTGAATAAGAAGGGAAGTTATAGTGGTGCATATATCTCTTTGTTGTTTCATTGACATTTAATCCATCAATCTTTTGAGCATCAGAAAGTGGTGCTAGAGTTGTTACCGTACAAATCTGAGTTTGTCCTCTTGTAAACATTGCAGAACCATGTACTCTAGGAAGTAAATCGACTTCTGCTGCTAATGGACGAATCTGGTCAATTGCACGACCATCTGGACGTTTATGATCTTTTAAAATCATCTTACGAACAGTCTTCTTCTGATATTTGTAAACAGCTTCATCAATTAATTCTACCCAATCTGGATTGGTCTCTTCATAACGAGCTGCTAATTTTTCTTTTAATGCTTTAATATTTTCTTCACGAACCTGTTTTACATCAGTAAATACAGCTTCTTCCATCTCTTCCTGAGGAATGAAAGAGGTCATATCTTCCCATAAATCAGCTGGTGTATCACAGTGTTCATATTCATGTTTTGGTTTACCACATTCAGCTACAATGCTGTCGATAAATTCAATAACCTTCTGGTTTACTTCATGTGCAGCATAGATTGCTTCAATCATCTTATCTTCTGCAACTTCATTAGCACCAGCTTCAATCATAATAACCTTATCACGAGTAGAAGCTACAGTAAGTGCAAGGTCAGATACTAATCTTTGTTCGCTAGTTGGGTTAAATACAAATTCACCATCAACTAAACCAACCTGAGTACTAGCAGTAGGACCATCGAATGGAATGTCAGAAATTGCTACTGCGATTGCAGAACCAAGCATAGCAGTAAGTTCTGGTGCACAATCAGGGTCTACACTCATAACCATATTGTCTAAGGTTACATCATTTCTATAATCCTTAGGGAATAATGGACGCATTGGTCTATCGATTACACGAGAGGTAAGAGTTGCATTCTCAGATGCTTTACCTTCTCTACGGTTAAATCCTCCTGGGATTTTACCTACTGCATACATCTTCTCTTGATATTCTACACTTAAAGGGAAGAAATCAATTCCTTCTCTTGGTTTATCAGATGCTGTAGCTGTAGATAATACTACAGTATCTCCATAATGAACAAAGGCAGCTCCATTTGCCTGTGCTGCAACACGGCCAATATCAACTCTTAAGGTTCTGCCTGCTAATTCCATTGAATAGCTCTTAAACATAATATACTCCTTTTCTTCTTACCTATAAAACTTATCTTAAAACAGAAGTACCGAAACTACTGAGAAGCACACCTAGTTAGATGTGTTTCTCAGTGGTCTCGCGTTACTTCTGTATAAACAAAAACCACAGAAAGGTGGGTAGCTAAGCTACCCAAGTTCTGTGGCCAATTATCAGTGAGATTATTTTCTGATACCTAAACGAGCAATTAAAGAACGATAAGCTTCGATGTCGTTTTTCTTTAAGTATGCTAATAAACCACGTCTCTGACCTACCATTTTTAAAAGACCACGTCTTGAATGATGATCTTTCTGATGAATTTTTAAGTGCTCTGTTAATTCTCTGATTCTTTCTGTTAATAAAGCAACCTGTACTTCTGTAGAACCAGTGTCCTGAGCGTTTTTACCATATTCAGCAATAATCTGTGCTTTTCTTTCTTTTGAAATCATGTTGATTTCCTCCTTATATAATATTATTCTTACCAAAAACCTAGCAGTGGTTGGAGATGCCATCTGCAACGTTTCGGCGACTCACAGTTTTAGAGTATATCATAAAGTTAGGTAGATGTCTAGGGGTTTTTATTATTTTTCATGATTCCTATCACAAAATTTTACAATCGTAGGAATTATTTTTTCAATTTCTAATGGCTTTGCAAGATGTGCATTCATCCCTGCATCAATACATCTTTTGGCATCTTCTACTTTATCTTTCTAGGGTTTGCCTAATCGCCTCTAAAAGCTTTATCTCATCAAGAGGCTTTGTAAGATGCTTATTTATTCCTACGGTATAGCTATTCATAATGTCCTCAGCAAATGCATTTGCACTCATAGCAATAATAGGAATTATACTTGCATCAAATCGTCTCATCGAACGAATCCTTCTTGCCGTATCCCAACCATTTAAATTTGGCATCATAATATCTACAAGAATCATATCATAGTATCCAGGTTTGGATTCTTCAAATTTTTTAACTACCTCTAATCCATCATAAACACACTCTACTAAAATTCCATTGTCCTCTAGCATAAATTTTATAATCTCCATATTGATTTCATTATCCTCTGCAACTAGAGCACGCTTTCCCTCTAAAGAAATTTCTTCTTGTGCTTTTATTTCTTCTAGTTCTTCTCCAATTTTAAATGGAATTGTCATCGTTACAGTAGTTCCACTACCCTTTTTACTTTTTAGTTGGATTTCTCCGTTTAATCGTTTAACAAGCTTCTTTGCAATTGCAAGTCCAAGTCCACTACCTCCATACCTTGTTCGACTCGTTTCATTCTCTTGTGAAAAGACCTCAAATGCATGTTCAATAAAGCCCTCATCCATCCCTATTCCATTATCCGAACAACCAAATTCTAATGTAACTTGTTCATTATTAACCTCTTTTTGCGTACACCAAATATGAACCTTTCCATTTTCATTTGTAAATTTAATTGCATTATCTATGATATGAATCAATAGTTTTTCTAAATAAATCGGATTTCCAATTAAATATCGATACTTAAAATTTCGTTCTACTCGATATTCAATCCCTTTATCTATTGCCTCAACCTCCTTACTTCCATTTACTCGGTTCAATAAGTCACCAAGATCAAATGTTAAATCATTAGGAGCTGCATCCTCTGATTCTAGCTTATTTAGAGCTAATATATTATTCACCATAGAAACTAGATATTTCGATGATTCTAACATCCTATCTCTGCATTTTTGCTGTATCTTCATATCATTCGGATAATGATTTGCCAAATCAATCATTCCAATAATGCCGTTTAATGGCGTTCGAAAATCATGACTCATATTCGATAAAAATTTAGTTTTTAAATCCGCTTCTCTCTTTGCCTGTGCAACCTCATATAAAAGAGTCTGCTCTTTTTTCTTTGTTGCACTAATACTTCGAATCGCACAGATTACATGAGTAAGTTTACCATTTTCATCTCGTTTCTTCTCAATAAATCGAAGCTTATGCCAACATCCATCCTTCATTCGATATTCCATCGCTATCGTTTCTTCATTCTTCATTCGCTCTGGCAAGGTTGTAATATCTGTAAACTTAAAAAAAGCTTCTTGGTATTCCTCTGCGACAAGTCTTCTACATATACTTTTGTTATTAACCGATAAAATCCCTTCGTTTATAAATTGAAGATTTTCTCTATTCGATATTTCTTCAAACCAGTCTGCCTGAATATCAATTCTTGAGATATACTGATAAGTCCTTGCAATCGAAGAAATAATTTCATTATTTAACTTCGTCTCTTCTAATGCTCTTTTTAATTGTTCTTGAACCGCTTTTTCTTTATAAAGAATGCTATCAATATTTCGATATCCTAAAAAAATATGAAAAGACTTCTCATCCACCTTTTCTTTTACTGCATAGGCCTCATAATAACTATCTTTTCCCTCTTTTGATACACTGTGATAGTGATAAGTTGTTTTATCAGCCTTCATAAGTCTCTTCTTCATATTTTTACAACAATGCCAATCAAGAAATTCTTTCTTATCTTCCTCTAAAATAAAAGAATCTGCATATTGTTTTGTATACTCATCAAAATTCGCAAATAAATTCCGTTCATCTGTAATAAGTTGTCTAGCATTCGTATTTCCATCCAAACGTAAAATTTCATATTTTCCAGTATTAAGCTCGATATGATACAAAGAAACATACTTCGGTAATAGCTTCTCTAAAACTGTCCTTTCATTAATCTGGACTTCAAATTTGTTTTTATCTAATGCCATTAATAAAGTTCCTCCATTATCTTCTTTTGTATAAACCCTATCTATCTGCTACAATATCTTTTATTTTAACGCATATTTCATGGTTCTGTAAAGACTCAATTAGCAAAAAAATTACCAGCCTTCTCACGGACTGGTAATTCTTCTCTATCTCAACTTTCGTAATCATTTCGTATCTAATGTGAACGACCTTACGGCTTCTTGCTTCATCCACGGCGGTTATTATCTTACCAATTGGCAGTTTTTCCATCATGTCCACAAGCGTAAATTTGTTTTATCCTTGGAACTTATATGAATAATACAATTTTACACCAACGATACTCCAAACCACTCCTTAACCGTTTCAACGCTAAAACCAATAACTTCTGCAATATCTTCAAATGAAAAACCTTTTTCCTTCAATCTGATAGCAGTTTCTTTTGCTTGTTTCTTCTCGCCTTCAAGTTTTCCTTCTGCCCTAAGTTCTTCAAAAAACGTACACATATTCCCATCCTCCTTCACTTTCTCATAATTAACTTTTACATCTAAGGTTGCTGAAATTGTTCTTACTACAGAAGTTTCCACTTCATTTTCCTCACAATAATCTAAAACTATTTTTTTCGCTTCTTTCATTGCCAAATTTTTATTTAGTAAAACCTTGATTAATGTAAAAAAATCTCTATTATTCTTATTATGAAAAACAAACTCATTGTTTCTTGCTTCCACCAAATTCAGTTCATAATCCTTCACCAATGGAAGTAATCTCGGTGGAATTTTTAGCATCTCATGTAGTCTCCTTGCTCCATCCCATTCTTCTTCGCCATAGTAAAGAACAATTGTAATAATTGGTGCAAATTTGTCCTCTCTTCTCATTCTAGAAACATATTCCGCTT
>CABUZU010000105.1 GCA_902496125.1 uncultured Lachnospiraceae bacterium | reverse complement strand
TTTTAAATCAATACCATTGTGCTCCCAAAATCTTTCGTCTTCAACGGATACAAATGCATTAATAAGATTAGAAGGAATGGTTGAATAGTCTTTGATATTTGTACGGTTAGCACCAGATTTTACAAGTACTTGAATGGCTTTACCATTGCTGTCATAGATCGTAGAAGCTAGTTTATTGGGTTTGACATCATTAGCAGTAATGGTAGGGGCACTGTCAATAATACCATTGACCATACCAAGGCCTAATGAACACGTAGTACCGATTATAAGTAAAACGATTAAAAAACAAGCAAGTATAAATGAAACGTAGACTTTGGTTCTTCGTTTCTGGGAACGAGTACAAGTTTTTTTAACAGTACGTAGTGTTGCTTTTCTTCCTAAATTCATAAAAAAATACTCCTTTCCGATAAATTATTATAGCAAAAGAGCAAGGATTATTCAAGTTTTGCATTCTTAGCTAGAATGTGATATGATAATGGTCGAAAAAACGAAGATTAGAAAAAATTTTGCGATAAATAATTCTTTTCAGAATGGATATTATCAGTTATACTAGGATGTGTAAAGTATAGGGGTGGAGGCTGTTATGGCAATGAAGGAATATTTGATTGCTACGAAAGAAGATAAGAAGAAACAGCACACAACGATTTTAAAATTTTACTTAACTGAGAACAAAAAGAAAAATGGCACTATTTATGGAATAAAGATAACAAAAATAGGACCAGAGAAACAGATAATAGAAGAGAATTTAGGAGATATTTCTTTTTCGAGAGATTTAGTCTATCGATTAATTGATATTTTAATACAGGAGCATACGAGAGAATGAAGGATTATAAGACCGTATACTTAGGCGGTGAAGATGAGATTGTTGAAAAAAAATCGCGTTTTATTGCAACAGTTGAAGCGGTAGAGACTGAGGAAGAAGCTCTTGCTTTTATTGAGAAGACAAAGAAAAAGTACTGGGATGCAAGACATAATTGTTTTGCTTATGTAATTGGTAAGGAAAATCCAAGTTTACGATGTAGCGATGATGGAGAACCACAAGGCACAGCAGGAAAACCGATGCTAGATGTTATTGTTGGTGAAGAACTTTGTAATGTATGCGTTGTTGTAACGAGGTATTTTGGCGGTACTTTATTGGGCACGGGAGGGCTTGTTAGAGCTTATTCACGTAGCACAAAAGCAGGTCTTTTGGCAAGTGTAGTGATTGAGAAAAAATCTGCATGGGAAGCAGAACTTACTTGTGATTATAATTGGATAGGAAAGCTACAATATATTTGTGGAAGCTTACAGATTCCAATTTTATCGACAGAATATACTGAGAATGCTACAATGAAATTTTTAGTACCTATAGAGAAAAAAGGACAATTTGAAAGTCAGGTTATAGAAGCAACCTCAGCTAAAGTACCTGTTTCGTTTATTAAAGAAGTTTATTTTGCTAAAATTGATGGAGAATATACAATATTTGATGCGTAGAAAGGAAAAGACTATGTTTACCTATGAAGATGCCATAGAGGCAATTAACAATATACCAAAGTTTTTAAAAGCACCATCTGTAGCTCATACAGCAAGTGTTTTAGAGGCAATTGGAAGACCGGACCGTTCGTTAAAAATCATTCATGTTGCAGGAACGAATGGTAAGGGTTCTGTTTGTGCGTTTTTAACGAATATGTTGATGGCACAAGGATTTAAAGTAGGAACGTTTACTTCTCCTCATTTAATTAAGATGAATGAAAGAATTAAGATTAATGATGTTCCAGTTTCAGATGAGAAATTTTTAAATTCTTATTTACATGTAAAAGAAAGTTGCAAAAATTTAGGAGAGATGAACTACTTTGAATATCTTTTTGCAATGGGTATGGATATTTTCTCAAAAGAAAATTTAGACTATGTAATTTTAGAAGTAGGTCTTGGTGGTCGAATGGATGGAACCAATGCAATTGAAAAGCCAGAATGTAGTGTCATTGTATCGGTAAGCTTTGACCATGTAGAAATCCTTGGAAATACCATTGAGGAAATTGCCTATGCAAAAGCGGGTATTATTAAGGAGAATTGTCCGGTTGTTTATGATTCGACCAATCCTAAAGTTGCAAAGGTAGTGGAAGCAGAAGCTAAAAAGATGAATGCACATTCCACGCCAGTAGATGGTGCATATTGTGAAATTGAGTCTTGTGTGGACGGTAAATTAACCTTTTTAATTAAACAAGGAATCATGGCAGGGGATAAGGTAACGATTCCATTTATTGCAAAATATCAAGCAGTGAATACGATGATTGCACTTGCTGTTATGGAACAGCTAGGATATTTGCAGACTAAGGAGCAAAGACAACAAGTAAAAGAAGGTCTGTTAAAGACTAAATGGCCAGGTCGTATGCAACAGGTTTTACCTGGAGTATTCATTGATGGAGCTCATAATGAAGATGGTATTGCTAAATTCGTAGAGACAGTAAATACCGTCTATTGTAATGGAAGAAAATTATTGTTGTTTTCTGCTGTGAAAGAAAAAGATGTGGATTTAATGGCAAGACATATTGGTAAGGAAGCTGATTTTGCTAAAATTTATTTAACTGAAATTGAAAATGACAGACAGTTAGGTGTCGAGATTTTAGCAAATCAGTTAAAGAAATATTATAAAGGCGATGTAGTAGTGTGTCCAGGAATTGAACATGCTTTTGATGAAATATTGTCAGAAAAGAAACCAGATGACTATGTATTCATTGCTGGAAGTTTATACTTAGCAGGAAGCATTATGGAACTAATTGAGAAAAGAGGAAAATAATATGCTAGATTTTGAAGAAGAATTAAAGAAATTTACACCTAGTAAAGAGGCGGAACCTGAGATCAATAAAGAAGCGGAGAAGAAAAAAGCAGATATTATGGATATTATCCTAGAATTGACACAAAAGAAATAAGGTGGTGAAGGAATGAAGTGTTATAATTGCGGACATGAAATTGCAACTTCAAGTAAATGCCCTTCATGTAAGACCGATACTTCTTTATATGTTCAAGTGATGTTACTTGCAAATGGACATTATAACCAAGGACTTAAGGCAGCTTCACTTAGAAGACTTACAGTTGCAAAAAATGAGTTATTAGAATGTTTGAAATACGATAAAAGACATACCGATGCTAGAAATTTATTAGGTCTTGTTTATTATGAATTAGGAGAAATTGGACAAGCAGAAGGTCAGTGGCAGATTAGTGTTTATTATCAACCGGAAAATAATCAAGCAAGTAGCTACTTAGAAGAATTAAATGCAAGAAGTGGAAGTAATCAGATGCGTGAAGCAGTTGAGAAGTACAATCAAGCGTTGTATTCTTTGCATACGAAGAGTTTCGATATTGCAATGATACAGATAAAAAAATCATTGGAATTAAATCCCAAGTTTGTAAAAGCTCAGTGTTTAATTGCGTTAATGTTTATACAGGAGAAAAAATATCTTCGTGCAAAACGTGCATTGAAGGCAGCTGCACAAATAGATATTGAAAATCCGTTAGTTAATTATTATTTGGCAGAAATTGCAGATTTTGGTACAACGACAGATAAGAGAGAAGAACGAGAAATTAAAAGAGAAGAAGGTCATTTAGATAAAATTAAGAATGGTTCATTTTCTCCACCTGGTGGAATGCCAATTGGGTTGATGAAAAGCTGCGTTTATATTTTTACTGGTATTTTACTTGGTGGAATGGCAATGTGGCTTGTGTTCTTCCCATCAGTTAAACAACAAATGGTACAAAGTAGTAATGATTCCATTGCTGTTTATAGTAATCAGCTTTCAGCAAAGGATACGGAGATTGTAAACTTAAATACGCAAATAAATGAATTGACAGAAGCAAAAGCGAATGCAGAAAAGACATTAGAGGGTTATACCTCAAAGAATGGTATTATTGATACTTATGACAATATGTTAAATTGTCTAAAGAATTTTATTGATGATGACTATCTTGGTGCTTATACTTCATTTAGTAAGCTAAAAAGAAAAGATGTCAATGATTCTGTTTATCGAAGAGTATATGATTCGTTAAAAGAAGAGTTTTCAGCGAATGCAGAAGATCAGTTGTATGACCGTGCAACAAAATTATATAAAAAGCGTAATTATCAAGAAGCAATTCCGTATTATTTAGCATGTTTAGAAATTAATTCTGATAATCCAAGATGTATTTATTGGTTAGCGTTGTGCTATCACAATTCAAGACAGAAGGATACGGCGAATGAATATTATGATAAGTTAATAAAAGAATATCCAAATACATTCTATGGAAAACAAGCAAAAATTTATAGAAGGTAGTGTACAAAAGAGGTTGCAAATTGCAACCTCTTTTTTGTTAGGAGGCAGGAAAATGAAATATGAAATGGAAGGAAAAAATTTATATGTTGTATTACCAGAACAATTCGACCATCATAACAGTATTCATTTAATTGAAGATACGGATTGTTTTTTAAGGCAATATCAATTAAAAGCAATGATTTTTGATTTTTCGTTTACTAAATTTATGGATAGTTCGGGAATTGGAATCTTACTTGGACGATATAAGAGAATGAAGTTTTTAGGAGGAGAAGTTTATATAGAAAATGCAAGTGAAAGAATTTATCGAATGTTAGAAATTGCAGGGCTTACTGCGTTAGTAAAAGAATGGAAGGAGAATTAGTATGGGATTTTATTTAGAAATTATGAGCGATTCAAGGAATGAACAGTTTGTAAGAATTGTAGTATCTGCTTATATTATGAGATTAGATCCGATTGTCGATGAAATGGAAGATTTAAAGACAGCAGTTTCTGAGGCGATAACAAATTGTATCATTCATGCTTATGAAAAGGATGAAGGAAAAATTGTGATAGAAGGAAATATAGAAGAAAGAACAGTAATCATTAAAATTAAGGATTTCGGCAAAGGAATTTGCGATTTAGCTCTTGCAATGACACCATTTTATACTTCAAAACCGGAGATGGAAAGGTCGGGAATGGGATTTACATTTATGCAATCTTTTACCGATGATTTAAAGGTAGAGTCTAAGCCACAAGAAGGAACGACAGTAACCTTAGTAAAAACATTTTCGTAAAGCCTTGGAGGTCAATGAATGAACGATCCATTATATTTAATTCAATTGGCACATCAGGGAGATGAAAAGGCGAAGGAAAAACTAGTAGAAGAAAATACAGGACTAATTTGGAATGTAGTAAAAAGATTTGTAGGTAGAGGACAAGAGTTAGAAGATTTGTTTCAAATTGGAAGTATTGGTCTGTTAAAGGCAATTGATAAATTTGATTTTTCTTATGATGTAAAATTCTCCACATATGCAGTTCCAATGATTGCAGGAGAAATTAAGCGGTTTTTACGAGATGATGGAATGATTAAAGTGAGTCGGTCGTTAAAGGAACAATCATTAAAGGCAAGGATTGAAAGAGAACGGTTAAATAAAGTATTAGGTAGGGAGCCGACAGTAGAAGAACTAGCAAAGGCACTTGGGATTTGCACAGAAGAATTAGCAGTAGCACTTGATTCAGGTGCGGAAATAGAATCTCTTCATAAAACGATTTATCAAGGAGATGGCAGTGAAATTCATTTGATGGATCGATTAGAATCTGAGAAAAATGAGTGTGAAGAGTTAATTAATCGAATGGTTGTAAATCAGATGGTAGAGAGTCTAGATGAAAAGGAGAAACAACTTATTGTTATGCGTTATTATCAGGATAAAACGCAAACGGAGATTGCTAAAACCTTAGGAATTTCTCAGGTACAGGTTTCGAGGATGGAGAAAAAAATCTTAAAAGCAATGAGGGGACAAATGGATGAAAAGGTATAAATTGTAAAAAAATACGAATAATACTATTTATGAATACGATTTATATAAAATTAAAGCAAAGTTGTAAAGTGAATAGAAAAGAAGTTTATATTAAAGATGTGGCAACGGTATGGTGTCTAGATAAAGAAGTAGAAAGAAAATGTAAGGATATCCAAGTTTATATCTTAGATGGTAAAAAAAATGAAAGAAAGGTTGTATCGGTACTTAAGATTATTAGAGAAGTAAAGACTGCATTTTCCGATTGTGAATTAGAAAGTTTTGGTCAAGATGATGTTGTTGTTTTGTATGTAAAAGAAGAAAAACAAAATAAAATATTAGAATTTCTAAAGACAGGTTTTGTCTGTTTGATGTCTTTTATTGGCGCAGCATTTGCGATTATGACATTTAATAATGATGGCGATGTCAGCAATATATTTGATACATTGACCTTACTTTTGACAGGGACGAAGCCTGAGGGAATGTCAGTGATGAAGGCTTCTTATATGGTGGGATTGCCAGTTGGAATTTTAGTGTTTTTTAACCATTTTAGTAAAGCAAAGGTAACAGAAGACCCGACCCCGATTGAAGTTCAAATGAAGCTTTATCAAGATGATATCTGCAAAACGTTAATTGCAAATGAAGGAGAACAGAAAGAATGAATCTATTGCAAGTGATGATTGGATTTAGTGCAGGAGCCGTAATTGCAGCGGGAGTTTTTGCTTTCCTTACAACGGTTGGAGTATTAACAAGAATTGCAGGGAAGACAGGAACAAAAAAACACATTCGATTGTATGAGGATTGCATTGTGGTTGGGGCAGCAGTTGGAAATTATATAAATTTAGCAGAACCTAGAATTTACTTTAATAATATTGCGACTTCGATTTTTGGTATATTTTCAGGTATTTTTGTAGGGTGTCTGATTATGTCTTTGGCAGAGACGATTGATACAATACCTGTGGTTATTCGCAACACACGGATGAAAAAAGGCGTTCAATATGTGATATTATCTATAGCAATTGGGAAAATGATTGGTGCATTTATATATTTTTACCATAATTTTTAATTCCCATCTTGACAATAGGAATTTATATG
>CABUZU010000104.1 GCA_902496125.1 uncultured Lachnospiraceae bacterium | reverse complement strand
CTCCAATCGCTGCTGCTAAGGTATCAAGACCAACAGGACCTCCTGAAAATTTATCAATAATTGTCAGTAATAAATTCCTATCTGTATCATCAAGACCTAATCCATCTACTGCTAGTAAATCAAGCGTTGTCTTTGCAACCTCATCTGTAATTCTTCCATCATAGCGAACCTGTGCAAAATCTCTTACTCGTTTTAACAAACGGTTTGCAAGTCTTGGCGTTCCTCTTGAACGCTTTGCAATCTCTGTCGCACCGTCTGTTTCAATATCTACTTCTAATACTTTAGCAGAACGAAGAATAATCTGCATAAGCTCTGAAACCGTATAAAACTCTAATCGACTCACTACTCCAAATCGATCTCTTAACGGTGCGGTTAACAGTCCAGCCCTTGTTGTTGCCCCTACTAATGTAAAATGTGGCAAATCGAGTCGAATCGAACGAGCAGCTTGGCCCTTTCCAATCATAATATCAATTGCAAAATCTTCCATGGCTGGATACAATACTTCTTCTACTTGTCGATTCAATCGATGAATTTCATCCACAAATAATACATCACCTTCTGAAAGACTATTTAAAATGGCCGCCATCTCTCCTGGTTTTTCAATTGCAGGTCCTGAGGTAATTTTTAATCCTCCACCCATTTCATTTGCAATAATACCAGCAAGCGTTGTCTTACCAAGACCTGGCGGTCCATAAAACAACACATGATCTAAAGATTCGTTACGATATTTCGCAGCTTCAATATAGACCTTTAATACTTCCTTAATCTTAGCTTGACCAATATATTCATCAAGAGTCTGAGGGCGTAATTTGCCCTCCAACTTTTCATCTTCTGTTGTAATCTCTGTTGTTATGATTCTTTTACTCATTCAATACTAAACTCCCACTATAGTGCTGCTTTTAAAGCAAGCTTAATTGCCATCTCCACAGATAATTCTTTGGTAAATTCAATATTCTTTACTGCTGTTACTGCTTCGCTATGGGAATATCCTAAGGCTTCCATCGCTTCAATCGTCTCTTTTCGAATGCTTAAATCATTTTCTACCAGATTACTACTATTAGACTCTTCAATAAAGTCATAATCTTTCATCTTATCCTTTAATTCTAAAATAATTTTTTTCGCAGTCTTAAGTCCAATTCCTGGTGCCTTTGAAATCATCTTCGCATCCTCTGTAAGAACAGCTAAGGACAAGGCATCTGGCTCTAAAGTAGATAAAATCCCCATCGCAGCCTTTGGTCCTACTCCATTTACACGAATTAACCATTCATAAACTTGCTTCTGTTTTGGATTCTTAAATCCATATAGTGAAATACCATCCTCTCGAACCTGTAAATACGTATAAACGGTAAGTTCTTTTCCAATCGGTGGCAATTGTTCAATCCATGAAGTAGGAACTACAATCTGATAACCCATTCCATAGCATTCTAGAACAATAAATTCTTCACTAATCTGTGCTAAGATTCCTTTTATATATGAAATCAATAATCTTCTTACCTTTCCTCTATTTACCAACTTGACAAATAGACGTTTTATATTTTAATATAACACATATTGGCACTTGTGTCAAAATAAGGTTTGGGGTATTACAATGATTACAATAGAAAAAACATTTTTATCAGAATATACGGTATCTGAAAAAACATTATTTTTCGATATTGAAACGACTGGTCTTTCTAGACAATATCATAGAGTTTATTTAATTGGTTGTGCTCATTTTAAAGAGGGAAAATTTAAGCTTGTTCAATGGCTTGCCGAGTCAAAGCTTGAAGAGATGGAAGTTTTAGAATCCTTCTTTCTTTATGCGGCTTCCTTTGATACGCTTATTCACTTTAATGGAAGTCGATTTGATATACCATTTATTGAGGCTAGAAGTTTGCCCTATGCACTTGATAATCCACTAAGCCAAATGTATAGTATCGATTTATATAAGATTGCCAAACGCCTTGCACCACTTCTTGGTCTTTCAAATGTAAAACAAAAAACGGTCGAACAGTTTTTACAAATTAAAAGACTTGATGAATATTCTGGTGGTGAACTGATTTTAGTCTTTGATCGTTTTTGTAAGACTGGAAACGATGAAGAAAAACGACTATTGCTACTGCACAATGAAGAAGACGTTATTGGAATGACGAAATTATTGGCATTACAAAAATACGAAGATTATTTTCAAAGTAATTTTTCGTTTATAAAAGCAAAGGAAACTACGAATGAAATCTCTTTGTTTTATACAACAGACTCTACGATTCCTTATTCCTTTAAAAGCCAACCTTCTTCATACTTAATAGAAGGTTCTTCTAATCAATTAGTTTTAACACTTCCTATTTTAGAATTAGAATTAAAACACTATTTTAATGATACCAAAAATTATTATTATTTTCCTGAAATGGATAGGGCTATTCATAAAAGTGTCGCTACCTTTATGGAAGGAGAAAAGAAACGCTGCAATAAGCAAAATTGCTATATCAAACACAAAGGACTTTTTATTCCACAACCTAGTGCTATCTTTACTCCTGAATTTAAAAAAGAAGCAAAATCTTCGATTTTCTATGCTCCTTATAAACCTGAATTGTTTCAAAATAACGAACAAGCTCATTTATTTTTACAATCAGTATTGACACTACATTAAAATATGGGTATTATTTACATATGCTATACGAAAGGAGATTGTCATGAAAACTGGCATCTATCCTGGCAGTTTCGACCCCGTTACATACGGACATCTAGATATTATCAAAAGAGCATCTAAGCTTCTTGATAAATTAATTGTTGGTGTTTTACACAATCCATATAAAACACCACTTTTTGATGTAGAAGAACGAATTGCCATTTTAAAAGAAGTAACAAAAGACATTGATAATTTAGAAATTATTACCTTTGAGGGATTGTTGGTAGACTTTGCAAAAGCGCAACATTGTACCACTGTCGTAAGAGGACTTCGTGCCATCACCGATTTTGAAGAAGAATTAAAAATGGCACAGGTAAACCACATTATAGGTGGTGGCGATATTGATACCATCTTTCTTACTACGAGCGTAGAATATTCTTATTTATCTTCTAGTACAGTAAAAGAAGTCGCTCTCTTTCACGGCGACATTTCTTCATTTGTACCACCTTTTGTTGAAGAAAAAATTAAAGAAAAATATCATTACAAATAGGGGGATACTTATCCCCTATTTGATTAATTGATAGGCAAGTCTTTCACTTCCATCTTCTAAATAAATGATTCCACATTTTTTAAATCCGTTTTTCTCAAATAAATGTTGCATAATCTTATTATCTTTATAGGTATCGGCTTTTAGATTTTTACACTGTTCATAACACCATGAAAAAATCCTTGTTGTTACGCCCTTTACCTTTCCTGTACTAGCTACTCGATGCATCGTGCCATAAGGTAAGTCATTCATCCACTTTCCTTCGATTACTGCATAAGTAGGTTCTAATTCATTCGTATACATAAATACTGCTACAATTTCATCACCATCTATGCAAACATAAAGTTGTTCTTTTTCTAAATCATCTTTGATAATTTCGTCTGTTGGATAACTATCCTTCCACTGTGCATAATTACCATTTTCCTTCATGACCTTTCTTGCATAAGCATAAATTGCCTTAATACAATCAAAATCACAAGTTTTCGCTTTTCTAATTTCCATAATTTGGTATCCTTTCATTTAATTTAGGATAAACATTTTTCTTAAACCATTCTTCTGAAGATGCTTCTATCGCATCTTCTAATGAAAACCATGCTACTCCACTGTTCTCATCTGGCTTAATCTTTAATTCTTCCTTTTCATCTGCCTCTAATAGATAAGTTACATTTAAATGAAGATGAGAAGAGACATATTCCCCACGTTTTATATGACCATTTACCGTTAAGACTTCAATCGAATAGATGTCTTTCGAAATTGGTGTCACCGTTGTAAGACCACTCTCCTCACGCACTTCTTTCATCGCTACCTGCAACAAATCTTTTTGTCCATCTGCATGTCCACCAAGCCATGCCCAGGAATTATAAATATTGTGATAAATCATTAGGACCTTTGTTCTTTCTTTATTCACCACCCACGCCGATGCTGTCATATGTGCAAGTTTATTTTCTCTTAAAAAAATATTATCATATTGTTGTAGACAAGAACACATCAGTTCCTTATCTTTTTCTTCTTGTTCATTAAACGGCTTATATGCCTGTAATTGAGATAAAAGCACGATAAACTCTCCTTATAATTTTTTATACAGTCTAACACAGTTCAAATTTATTAACAAGAAAAACTACTTGTATTTTATATCTTTTTATGATACGATACATTAAATTCTAAAAAGGAGGATTTCTTATGTTTAGAAGAAGCATCCATCCAGATGACCTTACTTTTGATGAAAATTTAGAAATAGCAAAGCTTGCCGTAAAAATGTTAAGAGATGGAGTCCGAATTGAAGCGATTGTTGACTTTTTCGGTCTTCCTGAAGATGTTCTTTATAAATTAATTGCAGATATGCTACAATTCTTTTAAGCAGGGAAGTTTTCACTTCCTTGCCTTTAAATATTCTTTAAATTTTTCTGGTACTTCTATAATGCCTAAACGATAAAAAATAGGATAAATATAACTTACACCTCTAATATCTCCTAAAGCCTTAGGTCTTTCAAAAAACTTTATCTCTTGTTGCTCACACACCTTATTAAAGGCCCTTTTAAATGACCCCCAAGCTAACGACTTACTATCCTTTCTTCGATCCACCCACAGTTCTTTCGTATATTCTCCATTCTTACCTTTTTTTAACGTATAACGAAACGGTAAGCCCGATACGGTAAAAAATAATTCTTCCTGTAATAAAATAATACACTCCCATAAATTTTCCTGTGTCATTTCTAATTGTAATTGTTTAATTTTATCTTCCATCTTTCTTCCACCTACTTACTAAAATTGCTCCAACCATACAACCAAATGAATTGTGAATAATATCATCAAATTCAAAAAGTCCTCTGCATAAGATAAGCTGTAAAGATTCAATTCCTGACGATATCAAAACTCCCACTAATAATCCTTGCCACCAACGAATCTTCTTATTAAAAATAAAAGGCAATAAAATTCCAGCTGGCATTAGTAAAATCATATTTAAAAGATTTTCTTGTAAGAGTCCACCTTCTGTTCCCGTTGAACCTAGACGACCACATTCTCCAATTTTAAAGATTTCCTTCCACGACCAAAAAACTTCTAATTGATACATTCTTACGCCCGGTTGCCTTGTAAAGACAGTAGAAGCAAAAACAATTGCTAAAAAAGTAAGAAATAATAAACTAGTAATTGCCTGCGATATTTTTATCTTCTTTATTAACACTAATATTGATAGTATGATTGCAACAATAATAAATACAATCATAAAAGCAATAATTTCCCTTACTGACCAAGGTCGATTATGCTTTACCATAATTTGATAAATGTCCATATATTTTTTCCTTTTTTTAATTTTATATTCTACAACAATCTACAATCAATTGCAAGTTATGATGTTTTAAACAGAATTTTATTATTTTTATTTGAATCTATTGACATTTATAACAGAAATTGATACAATTTCCTTGATAATGTCGTTATTAACATCATTCATAGGGGTAAATATATATGAAAAAACTTAATACAAGAAAAATGGTTGATATGATTGTCAACCGAAGAAAATTAAAAGAATTAACACAAGCACAGCTTTCTAAGCTTACAGGAATTAATCGCACAATGATTGGTCGAATTGAAAATGAAGATTATATTCCTAGTATTGAACAACTTCAATCTCTTGGAGAGATTTTAGACTTTGAGGTTGTCGACCTTTTTGAATCAGAAAAACAAGAAATCACGTTAGAACCAACCACAAATCAAGTAGTAGACCACAGATACAATATTGCTGTAGCCGGTACGGGTTATGTTGGTCTTTCTCTTGCTACTTTACTTGCACAACACAACCACGTTGTTGCTGTTGACATCATTCCTGAAAAAGTTGACCTTATTAACAATAAAAAATCTCCAATCCAAGATGATTATATTGAGAAATATCTTGCTGAAAAAGATTTAGATTTAACCGCTACTCTTGATGGAGCTGAGGCTTATAAAGATGCTGATTTTGTAATCATTGCTGCACCTACTAACTATGATAGTAAGAAAAATTTCTTTGACTGTTCTGCTGTAGAATCGGTAATTGAACTCGTTCTTAAAACCAATCCGAATGCGATGATGATTATTAAATCTACAATTCCAGTTGGCTATACTAAGAGTATACGAGAAAAATATCATACGAAAAATATCATCTTTAGCCCTGAATTTCTTCGTGAATCTAAGGCTCTTTATGATAATTTATATCCTTCTCGTATCATCGTATCTTGTGATGAAGATTCTTCTAAAAAGGCTCATATCTTCGCTTCTCTTTTAAAACAAGGAGCAATTAAACAAGATATTGATACGTTATTTATGGGATTTACCGAAGCAGAAGCCGTTAAACTCTTTGCGAATACTTATCTTGCACTTCGCGTTTCTTATTTTAATGAACTGGATACCTATGCAGAATCAAAGGGACTAAATACTGCTGAAATTATTAACGGTGTTTGCTTAGACCCTCGTATTGGTACACATTACAACAATCCATCCTTCGGATATGGCGGATATTGCTTACCAAAAGATACTAAACAGCTTCTTGCAAACTTCGAAAACGTTCCTCAGAACATGATGTCTGCAATTGTAGAATCTAATCGAACGAGAAAAGACTTCATTGCCGACCGTGTACTTGAAATTGCCGGAGCTTATGAAGCCAATAGTTCTTGGTCTGCGGATAAGGAAAAAGAAGTTATAATCGGTGTTTATCGTTTAACGATGAAGAGTAATTCGGATAACTTCCGTCAATCTTCTATTCAAGG
>CABUZU010000103.1 GCA_902496125.1 uncultured Lachnospiraceae bacterium | reverse complement strand
TTTAACGATATATTCCATCATTTTATTTACAAATATTTTTTTATAACTACTTGATAAATATGCTAAAATCGGCATTAGCATATATACCAATACATTAGTTTTTATCGTAAAAAAAATATTTGTAAATAAAATGATGGAATATATCGTTAAAATTTCTATCATTTTATATTTAATTGGATTTGTCTATATAGGTATAGATATTTTACGACTTTATAAAAAAGAACAAGAAGTTTCTAAATTATGCATTCCTTGTGAAGATTCTTTTGTAATAAGAACGTTTGAACGGATGAAAGAATCAGAGCACATGAAGCGATGTAGAATTGAACTTTGTCAAAATGAACGAGTGATAATTCCACAGGCAAGGGGAGTTTTATTTCCGAAAATTGTTTTGCCTTATGGAAGGTCTTATTCCTATGTCAATCGTGATTTAGAGATTATTCTAATACATGAATTGAATCATCATAGGAATAAAGATTTAGTTTACCGATATTTATGTCATTTGATTGTAATCATTTACTGGTTTTTGCCTACTGCCTATCTATTGATGGAGCAATTTATCTTTTGGGCAGAAATTCGTGTAGATTTTGCAACATGTGAAAATATCCATTTACAATTAGATGAAGGAGAATATGTGTTATTTTTATACAATCTGATAATCAAAAATAATCCAAGAGTACGATTAAGAAAAGTTTACGAGTCACTTGATTTAGTAGAACGGATGCAAATTATTGCAAATAGAAATAAAAGTGAAGTAAAAAGCATAAAATGATAAAAAAGAAATGGAAATAAGCAGTGAATTTATTAAAATCTGTAACAGTAAGTATGATTACTTCGCTAATATTATTAGTAATCATGGCATTTTTTATGTTTAAATTTGAAGTAGATGGAAGTATAGCAAAAATTATGGTCTATGCAATTTATTTTATTTCAGGACTGACAGGAGGATTCATTAGCGGAAAATTATTAAAGAGAAAGAGAGTCCTTTGGGCAATCGCAACAGGAGCAATTTATTGTCTTATTCTTATGTGTGGATTGATTGGAAGTACGAATATTTTAGAAAGTGGTATTGTATTTTTATGGGTATCTACATTAATTGGAGCAATTATTGGTGGAATTTTAAGTTAAATGCAAGAAATTGTAAAAAAACACTTTGAAAAATGGCAAGCTTGTGTTATACTGACTTTGTTTATGTTATTGGACATACCGTAACAAATGCTACAATTATTTATATAAGGAGGAAATATAGATGAAACATGTAAAAACTTTAACAGGCTCTACATTAAAGAACACCATGAAAAAAGGTGGATGTAAAGAATGCCAGACATCTTGCCAATCTGCTTGTAAAACATCTTGCACAGTTGGTAACCAGAGTTGTGAAAACAACAAATAAGGTTTGCATTCGCAAAAAAGAGAGGGGCACTCTGTGTTTGGAGTGTCCTTATTAAATGTGCAGGAGGAATTTTGTGATACATCAGTATAAAAATAATGGATATAACATTGTAATGGACGTTTGCAGTGGTTCTGTTCATGTAGTAGATGAAGTCACTTATGATGCAATTGCTTTATATGAGAACGAAGAAAGAGAAGTTGTTGCAGTAAAGTTAAAAGAACTTTATCCAAATCTTACCGATGAAGAGATTAAAGAAGTATTAGATGAAATTGATGAATTAAGAGAACAAGAACTATTATATACTGAAGACGTTTATAAGGATTATGTCATTGACGTAAAGAAGAGAACAACAATTGTAAAGGCTTTATGTCTTCATATTGCTCATGATTGTAATTTAGCTTGTAAATATTGCTTTGCAAGTGAAGGTGAATATCATGGTGATAGAGCTTTGATGAGCTTTGAAGTAGGTAAGAAGGCTTTAGATTATTTATTAGAAAATTCAGGCAGCAGAAGAAACCTAGAGGTAGACTTCTTTGGTGGAGAACCTCTTATGAATTTTAAAGTTGTCAAAGATTTAGTTGCTTATGGAAGAAGCAAAGAAGAAGAATACAACAAGAAGTTTCGTTTTACATTAACAACAAATGGCGTTTTATTAAATGATAACGTTATTGATTTTTGTAATAAAGAAATCTCAAATGTAGTTTTGAGTTTGGATGGAAGAAAGGAAGTTAATGATAAAATGCGTCCATTTCCAAATGGAAAGGGAAGCTATGATATTATCGTTCCTAAATTTTTAAACTTTTTTAAGAAAAGAGGAGAGAAGGATTACTATATTAGAGGTACCTTCACTCATAACAATTTAGATTTTGCCTCAGATGTACTTCATTATGCAGATTTAGGATTTGATAAGATGTCTATGGAGCCTGTAGTAGCACCTCCTGAAGCACCTTATGCAATTAGAGAAGAAGATATTCCTAAAATTAAAGAAGAATATGATAAATTAGCGGTTGAGTTTATTAAACGTAAGAAAGAAGGAAGAGGTTTTGTATTCTTCCATTACATGATTGACTTAACCCAAGGTCCATGTGTAGCAAAGAGATTATCAGGCTGTGGTTCAGGAACTGAATATTTAGCTGTAACTCCATGGGGCGATTTTTATCCATGTCATCAATTTGTAGGAATTCCAGAATTTTTAATGGGAAATGTGGATGAAGGGATTACAAACACTAAGGTACAAGACGAATTTAAACAGTGTAACGTCTATGCAAAAGAAAAATGCAAAGATTGTTTTGCTCGTTTTTATTGTAGTGGTGGTTGTGCAGCAAACTCTTATCAGTTCCATGGCTGTATTACCGATGCCTATGATATTGGTTGCGAACTTCAAAAGAAGAGAATTGAATGTGCAATCATGATTCAGGCAGCCTTAAATAGTGAAGAATAATTCTAATATTCAATACCCATATGAATAAAATAGGAGGTTTTTTATGAAGGGCAATAAGAAAAAGGGCAAAAGCAATGTGAAAAATGGCGTAATTCGTATTTTAGTTATGATTATCGCAATTGCATTTTTTGCCTATGCAGCAGTACTAGGATTTGGTAAAAGTAAATCTGGTAGTATGAATGATATCAAATTAGGCCTTGACTTAGCAGGTGGTGTAAGTATTACATACCAAGTAAAGGATAGTAAGAATGCATCCGATAGTGATATCAAGGATACCATCTATAAACTTCAATTAAGAGCTCAGACTTATAGTACTGAAGCAGAAGTTTATAAAGTAGGTGATGACAGAATTAGTGTTGATATTCCTTCTGTAACAGATGCGAATGAAATCTTAGAAGATTTAGGACAACCTGGTTCTTTATCTTTCCAGGATACTTCAGGAAACGAGTATTTAACTGGTTCTGATATTGAATCTGCAACAGCTGGTATTCAAGGTTCTGGTTCTAATAGTGCAAATAAGGAATATGTCGTTCAATTAACAATGACAAAGGATGGAACGAAGAAGTTTGCCGAGGCTACAAAGAAATTAAAAGGTCAGTCGCTTCGTATCATTTATGATGGAAAGACGGTAAGTGCACCAACGGTAAAAGAAGAAATTACTGGTGGACAGTGCCAGATTGATAACATTGGTAGCTATGAAGAAGCAGAAAATCTAGCTTCTACGATTCGTATTGGTGCTCTTCCTACCGAGCTTATTGAATTAAGCTCTGAAGTAGTAGGTGCGAAATTAGGTCAGGAAGCAATCAGTACTAGTTTAATTGCAGGTGCAATTGGTTTTGGCTTAGTATTATTATTTATGCTTGTCATGTATGGAATTATGGGTGTTGCAGCAGACCTTGCCTTAAGTTTATATGTAACCTTAATTATTTTCTTATTAAGTGCATTCCAAGTAACGTTAACACTTCCAGGTATTGCAGGTATTATCCTCTCTATTGGTATGGCAGTTGATGCGAACGTTATTATCTTCTCACGTATTCGTGAAGAACTTTATGCGGGTCGTTCTG
The DNA here is from genome assembly GCA_902496125.1 of uncultured Lachnospiraceae bacterium. Classification (GTDB taxonomy): domain Bacteria; phylum Bacillota; class Clostridia; order Lachnospirales; family Lachnospiraceae; genus TWA4. Next base: position 3,005 of record CABUZU010000103.1, on the reverse strand, counting down.
TAGCTTCTGCAATGAAAACTGGTTTTTCTAAGGCATTATCAGCAATCATTGATGGTAACATTACCACCCTTATTGCAGCAGCCGTTCTTTGGTGGTTAGGTACTGGTACGGTTAAAGGCTTTGCACAGACTTTAGCACTTGGTATTTTATTATCTATGTTTACGGCTTTATTTGTAACAAACTTTGCTTTAAATGGTTTATATAACTTAGGTGCACAAAATCCTAGATTATATGGATTTAAAGAAGAAAAGAGAGATAAAAAGGTTAAAATTCTTCCTGTTATTCAGAAGAGAAAAATCTTCTTTGCCGCATCTGGTTTAGTCATTGCAATCGGTATTGGTGCAATGATTTACAATCAGACAGCAGGTTCACAAAAGGCAATCTTTAACTATAGCTTAGAGTTTAGGGGTGGTACTTCAACAACAGTTGATGTTGGTAAGAACATGACGTTACAAGAAGTACAAGATGAAGTAGTTCCAATTTTCTCTAAAGTAATGGGTGATAATGATATTCAGACTCAGTTAGTAACTGGTACTACTCAGATAAATGTTAAGACAAAGACCCAAACTCTTGAACAAAGAACTGAAATTGAAAAGCAATTAGAAGAAACCTTTAATATTAAAGAATCAAGCATTACAAACCAAAATATTAGTGCAACAGTAAGTAATGAAATGAAGAAAAATGCAATTATGTCTGTTTTAGTTGCAACCATCTTTATGTTAATTTACATTTGGTTCCGCTTTAAAGATTTATTCTCAGCAGCCAGTGCAGTATTAGCATTACTTCATGATGTATTAGTTGTATTAGCTTGCTATGCAGTATTTCGTTGGACAGTAGGTAATACCTTTATTGCCTGCGTATTAACCTTAGTTGGTTATTCCATCAATGACTCCATCGTTGTATTAGACCGTATTCGTGAAAATCGTAAGGCGATGAGACGAGGCGATGCTTTTGAAGATGTTGTAAACTTAAGTGTAAGTCAGACGATGGTACGTTCATTAAATACTTCATTTACCACAGCTTTAATGGTTGTTGTATTATTAATCTTAGGTGTAGCTTCTATGCGTGAATTTACCTTACCTCTATTAGTAGGTATTGTTGTAGGTACGTATTCTTCTATTTGCCTTGTAAGTTCTATGTTATATGGATTTACGAAACACAAAGAAAAGACCAACAAGAAAGAAAAATAATTAATGAAGATGGAATATAAAATTTTAAAAAAATGTGGTCGTGCAAAAAGAGCCGAAGTAAAAACGGTTCATGGTACGATTCAGACTCCAGTATTCATGAACGTAGGAACAGCTGCCGCAATTAAAGGCGCTGTTTCTACAGAGGATTTACAACAGATTGGAACTCAGGTAGAGTTATCCAATACCTATCACCTTCATGTAAGACCTGGAGATGAAGTGGTTAAAAAAATGGGTGGTTTACACAAATTTATGGTTTGGGATAAACCAATTTTAACAGACTCAGGTGGATTTCAAGTATTTTCCTTAGCAGGACTTCGAAAGATTAAAGAAGAAGGAGTTCATTTTCAGTCTCATATTGACGGTCATAAGATTTTTATGGGACCAGAAGAAAGTATGCAGATTCAGTCTAATTTAGCCTCTACCATTGCGATGGCTTTTGATGAATGTGCACCTCATCCTTGCACAAGAGAATATATGGAAAAATCCGTAGCCAGAACGACAAGATGGCTTAGGAGATGTAAAGATGAGATGGCAAGACTTAATTCATTACCAGATACCATTAATAAGAATCAGCTATTATTTGGTATCAATCAAGGTGGAACATTTGAAGATATTCGAATTGCACATGCAAAGGAAATTTCAGCAATGGACCTTGATGGCTATGCAGTAGGAGGTCTTGCAGTAGGAGAATCTCATGAAGAGATGTATCGAATCTTAGATGTTACCGTTCCTCATTTACCAGAAAATAAGCCAACTTACTTAATGGGTGTAGGAACACCGGCAAACATCTTAGAATCGGTAGACCGTGGTATTGACTTTTTTGACTGTGTATATCCTTCAAGAAATGGTCGTCATGCACATGTTTATACTCGTTATGGTAAAATGAATTTATTAAATGCAAAGTATGAACTAGATGAAAGACCAATTGAAGAAGGTTGTGGATGCCCAGTATGTACCAAGTATAGTAGAGGGTATTTACGTCACTTATTAAAGGCAAAAGAGATGTTAGGTATGAGATTTTGTGTATTGCATAATCTATACTATTATAATCATTTAATGAGTGAAATTCGTTTAGCAATTGAAGAAGACAGATATCCAGAATATAAGAAGGAAGCCTTAGAGTTATTAACTCATGGTGGAGAAAAATAAAGAGGAAGTAGGAGGAGACTCAAAATGGGTAATGTATTAAGTATTATTTTGATGTATGTCGTACTCTTTGGTGTATTATGGTTTATCATGATTAGACCACAGAAAAAAGAACAAAAGAGAATGGCAGAATTAATTGCAAGTGTAGAAGTAGGGGATAGTGTTTTAACTAATAGCGGTTTTTACGGTGTAGTAATTGACATCGAAGAAGATACCGTTATTGTAGAATTTGGCAGCAATAAAAACTGCAGAATCCCTATGCAAAAGAACGCAATTGCACAAGTTGAAAAAGCAACAGAGAAAACTTTATAAGATTTTTTTGAAGAAATTTTAAATTTAGTCTTGATTCTTTGTTTATTTTGTGTTAGAATCCACGACAAAGCAAGGAACAAGACTCTGGCTTTGAAACTTGACAGGAAATAGCAGTCACCGACTGAGAACTGCTTACAAGGGAAGACGCTAAGGGAACACTTGGGAGCTGACTTGTTGAAATATAGTAGGCAAGTACGTGTCACGCGTTAAGTGCAAAGAGTGGGAATAGAGATCTATTCCAATGCGGGTGGTACCGCGGATTCACCAAATAGTGATTTTCGCCCCGGAATGTTTTTAAACATTCTGGGGCTTTTTTAGTTTCATGAATGTTTAAAAGAAAAGATAGTAGCGACAACA
>CABUZU010000102.1 GCA_902496125.1 uncultured Lachnospiraceae bacterium | reverse complement strand
TAGCTGCTTCACGACCTGAACCTGGTCCTTTTACCATAACATCTACAGATTTTAATCCATGAATTAGAGCTGCCTTAGTTGCAGTTTCTGCAGCCATCTGAGCTGCATAGGGAGTAGATTTCCTTGAACCTCTAAATCCCAGACCGCCTGCACTTGCCCATGAAAGAGCATTTCCCTGATTATCAGTCAGGGTTACGATTGTATTATTGAAAGATGATTGAATGTGCGCTTGTCCGCGTTCAACGTTTTTCTTGACACGTCTTTTAGTCACTTTCTTTGCTGACACTTTTTTAGTAGCCATTTAAACTAACCTTTCCCTGTCGGGTTCCTTTCTGAATATATTTCTATAAGTTATACAAATATTATAATTCAAACTAGTTATTATTTCTTCTTATTTGCAACTGTTTTCTTAGGACCTTTGCGAGTTCTCGCATTAGTCTTAGTCTTCTGTCCACGAACAGGAAGACCTTTTCTATGACGAATGCCTCTGTAGCATCCGATTTCCTGAAGTCTCTTAATGTTCATAGCGATTTCTCTACGTAAATCACCTTCTACCAAGATTCCATCTTCTTCCATCGCTGCTGTAATCTTCTTAACATCATCGTCTGTTAAATCCTTAACACGGATGTCAGGATTAACTTCTGCTGCTGCTAATAAACGTTTAGAAGTAGCAAGACCGATACCATAGATATAAGTTAAAGCGATTTCAATTCGTTTTTCTCTTGGTAAATCTACACCAGAAATACGAGCCATAGTGTGTTACACCTCCGTTTAGTTATAGTCTTATTTAAAAAATTGTGGATTCAAAGAGAGGATTAACCCTGTCTCTGTTTGTGTTTCGGGTTTTCGCAGATTACTCTGATACTGCCTTTTCTTTTAATAATTTTGCACTTTTCGCAAATAGGCTTTACTGATGATCTAACTTTCACAATAATTACTCTCCTTTCAAAAAGTCCGCATACCAGTATATCACTACTATTTGAATAAATCAAGTACTTTTTTAATATTTTTTAATAAAAATTGTACTTTTTTAAATTATTTGGTGGTTTCAACCGAAATCGAACTTAAATTTTTTTATTTAGCACGCCAAATAATTCTTCCTTTAGTTAAATCATAAGGCGATAACTCTAAGGTTACCTTGTCACCAGGAAGAATCCTGATAAAATTCATACGAAGTTTTCCACTAATGTGGGCTAAAACGACATGTCCATTTTCTAATTCTACTTTGAACATAGCGTTTGGAAGTTTTTCAAGTACAGTCCCTTCAAATTCAAAAGCGTCAGATTTTGCCATTTTCTAGCCTCCTATATTTTTTCATTGCACATCGAATGTCTTCATCTCGAAATGAAATCCCTTGTTCTTTCATTTGAGCAAGCTTTTCATCTTGATAGTTAAAACACTGTAAATGTTTTAACTTTTTCTTTTTTGGATGACTTACAGTCCTTGTTTTACCATTTACAAGATAAATGTATTCTCCTACTATATCTATAACAAAGAATAATTCTTCTTTATCATGTCCTGCTTTGGACCGAACTAAATTACCAACTTTACAAGTGGGCATCTATTCCCCTCCTTGTGTACGTAAGGAAAGTATAACCGGCTCATCCTCTGTTATTAACACAGTATTTTCATAATGTGCTGATAATGATTCATCTTCTGTTACTACTGTCCAGTCATCATCGAGCCATTCAACATCCGGACGACCAATGTTAATCATAGGTTCGATTGCCAATGTCATTCCAGGCTGCAATTTAATTCCCTTCCTTTTTTGTTTGAAATTAGGAATTTCAGGGTCTTCATGAAGATTTTTTCCAATACCATGTCCTACAAGGTCCATGACAATGCCATAGCCAAATGGTCTTACATAGGCATCAATTGCATTAGAGATATCATATAGATGATTGCCAGCTTTTGCAAATTTAATACCTTCAAAAAAGCTCTGACGAGTTACCTCTATCAACTTTCTTGCTTCTTCACTAATTTCACCAACTGCATGAGTTCTTGCTGCATCGGAGTGATATCCTTTATAAATAACTCCTGCATCTAAACTTACAATATCACCTTCATCAATAATATGGTCCTTATGTGGTATTCCATGTACAACTTCATCATTAACAGATACGCAAATGGAAGCTGGATAACCATTATAATTTAAGAAAGAAGGGATACAATCAAAACTTCTGATTAACTCTTCCCCTTTTCTATCGATATCCAAAGTGGAAATACCAGGACGGATAAATTTTTCTAATTCTTCATGAACAATTGCCAGAATTCTTCCTGCTTCTTTCATCAGTTCAATTTCTCTGGCAGATTTAATTGTAACAGACATTCCTTACTCTCCTAAGATATTAACAATTGCACCAAATACATCTTTCATATCTTTTGTGCCATCTACTTCTTTTAAAACACCTTTTTTCTGATAAAAATCAATTAAAGGCTGAGTTTGATCATGATAAACGTTTAAACGGTTTTTAACAGTTTCTGGCTTATCATCATCTCTTAAAATTAGAGAACTACCACATTTATCACAAATTCCTTCTTTTTTAGGAGGAATATGAACTACGTGATAAGTAGCGCCACAAGTTACACAAGCTCTTCTTCCGCCCATACGTTTTACAATATTTTCGTCTGGAACTTCTACATTGATTGCATAATCAATACTTTCACCTTTAGCAGCAAGTGCTTTTTCTAAACATTCTGCCTGAGGAATTGTTCTTGGGAAACCATCTAATACATAACCATTTGCACAATCTTCTTTTGCAATACGATCCATTAATAAGTCTACTGTTAATTCATCTGGAACTAACTGACCAGCATCCATATAAGTTTTAGCTTTTTTACCAAGTTCTGTACCATTTTTAATGTTTGCTCTGAAGATATCTCCAGTAGAAACATTAGGAATTGTATATTTTTCTGCAATCATTTTTGCCTGAGTACCTTTACCAGCACCAGGAGCGCCTAACATAATAATTTTCATGGCTATCCTCCAATCTAAAATTTGACGGGAAGCTTGTCTTTATCAAAAGGACAAGTGCCCGCCTTTTTTCTAATTGTTTAAGAATCCTCGATAATTACGAACCGTCATCAAAGATTCGATTTGTTTTAATGTTTCAAGAATAACACCAACAATAATGATTAATGATGTGCCCATGAAAGACATTCTACTTACACTAAATACGCCAGATACAATAATTGGCACTGTACAAATGATAAGTAGACCAATTGCACCAATAAATACAATGTAGTTTAATATTCTTGTCAAATATTCAGAAGTAGGTTTACCTGGACGAACACCTAAGATAAATCCACCCTGTTTTTTCATATTATTTGCAACTTCGATTGGATTAAAAGTAATCGATGTATAGAAATAAGCAAATAATACAATCAATACTGCATAAATCACATAGCCAATTGAATAAATTGGTTGTTCTGAATTAAACCAGTTTGATGAATTCAGTGTTAACAGAACCTTGCCTCCAATTGTTGAATAGTCCACTTTGAAAAACTGTGCTATTACAACAGGGAATGAAAGAATAGAAGAAGCAAAGATTACAGGAATAACACCTGCGGTATTGACTTTTAAAGGGATATGAGAAGATTGACCTCCCATAACTTTACGTCCCTGCATCTTTTTGGCATATTGAACTGGAATTTTACGTTCTGCTTCTTGTAATAATACAGTAAATACAACCATTGCTAAAATTAAAGCAACAATGATAACTACTGAAACTACTTTCATAGCTACAGAAGCACTCTGTATAAAACGTTCATATAATGTCATTAAATCTCCTGGAAGTGCTGAAATAATATTAATCAATAATACAACTGAAATACCATTTCCAACGCCCTTCTCAGTAATTCTTTCACCTAACCACATTAGAATTGCAGAGCCTGCGGTAAGTGTAGCTACACACAAGACTACTGAATGCCAATTGTAGTGTTTAAACAGACCCTGATTACCAAATCCAATTGCCATTGCAATTGATTCGATTAATGCCAAGGCTACTGTTACATAACGAGTAATCTGAGCGATTACTTTACGTCCATCTTCACCATCTTTTTGTAGCTCTTCCAATTTAGGAATTGCAATTGTAAGAAGCTGCATAATAATGGAAGCTGTAATATAGGGAGTGATGTTCAATGCAAACAATGAAAAGTCTGCAAATGAACCACCAGTAATTGCATTGAAGAAATTAAAGGCGTCTCCCGTATTAGACTTCATAAAATTGGAGACAACACTATGATTAACACCCGGAACAGGAAATTGACATCCTATTCTGACAACGACTAATATAAAGAATGTAAACAAGATTCTACTTCTAATTTCTTTAATTTTGAGAGCGTTTTTGAGTGTTTGAATCATATTAAATTACCTCGTAAGAACCACCTACAGCTTCAATTTTAGATTTTGCACCTGCACTAAAAGCGTTTGCTTTTACTGTTAATTTCTTTGTAAGTTCACCATTACCAAGAATCTTTACACCATCTCTAGGATTTTTAACGATTCCAGCTTCAATTAAAGTTTCAACAGATACAACAGTTCCTTCTTCGAAAGCTTCTAAAGCAGAAACATTAATTCCAACGATTTCTTTGGAGTTTCTGTTTGTGAAACCTCTCTTAGGAAGTCTTCTGTATAAAGGCATCTGACCACCTTCGAAACCAATTCTAGGTGCTCCAGAACGAGCTTTCTGTCCTTTATGACCTTTACCAGCTGTCTTACCATTGCCTGAACCATGACCACGGCCTCTTCTGAAACTGTCGCTGTGTTTAGAACCCTCAGCAGGTTTTAATGTTGATAAATCCATTCTCTACACCTCCTGAATTAGATTTCTTCTACTTTAACTAAATGTTTTACTTGCCAAATCATGCCTCTAACAGCTGCATTATCTGGTAATTCAACAGTCTTATTAACTTTTTTAAGACCTAATGCTTCAACAGTTTTTCTATGTTTTGGCACAGCTCCGATAGGAGACTTAACTAATGTGATTTTTAATTTTTCTGCCATTTTTCAAGTTCCTCCTAACCGATAATTTCTTCTAATGATTTTCCACGTTTCTTAGCTACTTCTTCAGGAGTGGTAAGTGCACCAAGACCTGCGATAGTTGCTAATACTACGTTCTGTTTATTGTTAGATCCAAGTGATTTTGTACGGATATTTTTGATACCTGCAAGTTCTACTACCGCACGTGCAGGACCACCAGCGATAACACCAGTACCAGCAGGTGCTTTCTTTAATAATACAGAAGCACTACCATATTTACCCATATTATCATGTGGAATACTGTTATTTTCATCAATTGCAACAGTAACTAAGTTCTTTGTAGCATCTTCTTTGCCTTTACGGATAGCTTCTGGAATTTCAGCAGCTTTACCAATTCCGGCACCTACATGACCGTTACCGTCACCTACTACTACCAATGCTGAAAATCTGAAATTACGTCCGCCTTTAACAACCTTGGTAACACGTTTGATTGCCACAACCTTTTCGGATAATTCCAATTGGCTGGCATCGACAATTGTACGTTTCATGTGTTCTCCTCCTTGCTTAGAATTCCAGACCAGCTTCTCTGGCTGCATCTGCTAATGCTTTAACTTTACCCTGATATATGAAGCCGCCTCTATCAAAAACAACATTTTTGATGCCTTTTTCAAGAGCTCTCTTAGCGATAACGGTTCCTAAATATGCAGCAGCATCTTTGTTATTAGTTTTTTCAAGTTCAGCTTTTACTTCTTTCTGAGTTGTAGAAGCTGATACTAAAGTGTTTCCGACAGTGTCATCAATAATCTGAGCGTACATATGATTATTGCTTCTGAACACAGCCAGACGTGGTATTTCACTTGTACCCATAAAACGATTACGAATTCTATTGTGTTTTTTAACACGTGCTATGCTTCTTGATTTCTTACTAATCATTTTTTGTAACTCCTCCTAATTATTTTTTACCTGTCTTACCAACTTTACGTCTGATAACTTCATCGGCATATTTGATACCTTTACCCTTATAAGGCTCAGGACGTCTCTTGTCTCTGATTTCAGCAGCGTACTGACCAACTTTTTCTTTATCAATACCCTTGATTGTAATCTTTGTCTGATTTTCAACAACAGATTCAAGTCCTTCAGGGTCGATCATCTCTACAGGATGGGAATAACCTAAAGAGAGAACTAATTTGTTGCCCTGCTTAGCAGCTCTGTAACCAACACCGTTGATTTCAAGAACTTTTTCGTAACCATTAGTTACGCCAGTAATCATGTTTGCGATTAATGTTCTTGTTAAACCGTGTAAAGATTTCATTCTCTTTAAATCGTTAGGTCTTGCAACAACAACTTCTTCGCCTTCTAATTTAATGCTCATTTCTGCTGGTAACACTCTTTCAAGAGTACCCTTAGGACCTTTTACAGTCACTTTATTATTTTCTGCAATATCAACAGTAACGCCTGCTGGTACCGCGATTGGCATTCTTCCTATACGTGACATGCCCGTACCTCCATTTATTATTAATATTTGTTTTAACTAAGTGGATGTTTCTAAATTTCTATATATATGTGGGTTTTTCAACCCGTTTAGTAAGAAATAATTCTTACCAAACGAAAGCTAATACTTCGCCACCAACTTTTTTAGCGCGAGCTTCTTTATCAGTCATAACGCCTAAGTTAGTAGAAACGATTGCGATACCAAGACCACCTAATACTCTAGGCATATCTTCAGCACCTGCATATACACGAAGTCCAGGTTTAGAGATTTTCTTTAAACCAGAAATAATTTTTTCATTTTTATCTTTACCATATTTTAAAGTAATACGGATTGTTTTGAAGTTTCCTTCTTCAACTAGATCATATTTTGCGATATAACCTTCATCTACTAAGATGTCTGCAATCGCTAATTTCATCTTAGATGAAGGAACATCTACTGTATCATGTTTTGCAGTGTTTGCATTACGAATTCTTGTAAGCATATCTGCAATTGGATCACTCATAGTCATTGTG
>CABUZU010000101.1 GCA_902496125.1 uncultured Lachnospiraceae bacterium | reverse complement strand
GTCCAATTTTAATGAATGAGACTTATAAGTTATTTGGTGGAAAGACTGATGTGATAAAGCCATTTATGGCAGCAATGGAAATGATGCACACGGCTTCATTAGTACATGATGATTTACCAGCAATGGATAATGATGAATATCGTCGAGGTAAAAAAACAACTTGGACAGTGTATGGAGATGATATGGCAATTTTAGCCGGTGATGCACTAATGGTATATGCTTTTGAAACTGCTTGCAAAGCGACTTCTTATGCAAAGCCAGATGAATTTGATGCAGTGTTAGAGGCAGTTCGTATTTTTGCTAATAAATCCGGTATTTATGGAATGATTGGTGGTCAAACTGTAGATGTAGAGCTTACGAACAAACCAATTGAAGCAGATGTATTAAAGTTTATTTATCAGTTAAAAACAGGTGCACTCTTAGAAGCTTCTATGTTAATGGGTGCGGTATTAGCAGGTGCTAGTAAAGAAGAACAAAAGATTATTGAAGAAATTGCTTTAGATGTGGGAATGGCATTTCAGATTCAAGATGATATTTTAGATGTCGTTGGTGATGCAAAGGTAATTGGAAAACCAGTTCTTAGTGACGATAAAAATCATAAAACAACTTATGTGACTCTTTATGGATTAGAAGAGGCAAAAGAAAAAGTGCGTGTATATTCACAAAGAGCGATTGAACAATTAACGAATTTAAAATATGAAAATGAGTTTTTAGTGGAATTAATAAAGAAACTAATTACCAGAGAGAAATAAGGGAAAGATTATGGCTTTAGAGAAAATTAATAAAACTGGTGATATTAAAAATCTGTCTCCTTGTGAGCATGAAGCCTTAGCTCGTGAAATTCGCCAGTTTTTAATCGAAAAATTAAGTGTTACAGGTGGGCATTTAGCCTCAAATCTTGGAGTAGTGGAGCTTACAATGGCATTGCATTTGGTTTTTGATTTGCCAACCGATAAAATTGTTTGGGATGTTGGACATCAGTCTTATGTTCATAAGATTTTAACAGGAAGAAAACAAGGATTTGATGAACTTCGTCAATTTGGTGGAATGAGTGGATTTCCTAAGACGAATGAAAGTGAATGCGATGCTTTTAATACCGGACATAGTTCTACATCCATCTCAGCAGGACTTGGAATTGTAAAGGCAAGAGATTTGCAACAAAAGAATTATTCGGTGATATCAGTAATTGGTGATGGCTCGCTAACTGGTGGAATGGCTTATGAAGCGATGAATAATGCTGCAAGACTTAAAACGAATTTTATTATTGTATTAAATGATAATAATATGTCGATTTCTAAAAATATTGGTGGAATCTCAAAACATCTTAGTACAATACGCACAACTGCTTCTTATAATGATTTAAAACGAAGAGTAACGAATCATTTGCAACAAGTACCAGTTGTTGGAAAGGATATGATTGATAAAATTTCAAAGACGAAAAGCAGTATTAAACAGCTTTTTGTACCAGGAATGTTATTTGAAAATATGGGACTTACCTATCTAGGTCCAGTAAACGGTCACAATTTAGAAGCAGTGATTGAAATATTAAATAGCGCAAAGCGTGTAGAAGGACCAGTCGTTGTTCATGTAATTACAAAAAAAGGAAAAGGATATGCACCAGCAGAGCATTATCCATCTGCGTTCCATGGAGTAAGCCCTTATGAAATTTCTAATGGACATCCTAAGAAGAAGAAGACAAAACCAGATTGGACCGATGTCTTTTCAAGAAAGATTTGTGAACTGGCAAAAAATGATAAGCGAATCGTAGCAGTCACAGCTGCAATGCCACAAGGTACAGGACTTTCAAGATTTGAAAAGAAATATCCCAGACGATTTTTTGATGTAGGGATTGCAGAAGAACATGCAGTGACTTTTGCAGCTGGTATGGCAGCTGGTGGAATGAAGCCAGTTGTTGCAATCTATTCTTCATTTTTACAAAGAGCATATGACCAATTGATTCACGATGTTAGTTTACAACGACTTCCAGTTGTTTTTGCTGTTGACCGTGCAGGACTAGTAGGAAGTGACGGAGAAACTCATCAGGGCATCTTTGATTTGTCTTTTTTATCTTCGATTCCAGAGATGATTGTTTGTGCACCTAAAAATCAATATGAATTAGAAGACATGTTAGAATATGCTTTTAAGCAAGACGGACCAGTAGCAATTCGTTATCCGAGAGGCACAACTTATCAAGGATTAAAAGAATATCGTGCACCAATTGAGACTGGTAAGGGAGAAATCATTGTTCACGATAGGGGAATCTTACTTCTTGCGGTAGGAAATATGGTAGAGACTGCAATGCAAGTGCGAGAATGTTTAGTAAAGGAAGGCTATCATGTTTCGGTAGTAAATGTTCGATTTGTAAGTCCATTTGATTATCAGTGCCTAAGAGCAATGGTATGTACACATCCATTAATTGTTACGATGGAAGAAAATGTCTATAGTGGTGGTTATGGAGAACAGGTTGCTGCGTATATTGGGCGTTCTGGGGCAGATGCGACGGTAATTCCAGTAGCAATTCCAGATGCTTATGTAGAACATGGAAATGTAACACAGTTAAAAGAATTTATTGGATTAGATGTAAAAAGTATTACAGAATATGTGTTGTCAATTGCGCCTTATGTAGATTTTGGAAATGAGAATAAAAATAAAAAAAGGATAATTGATACACAAGCATAGGAGAATAAATAGAGTGAAAGAAAGACTAGATGTATTATTGGTAAAAAATGGCCTAGCTCCATCTAGGGAAAAAGCAAAGGCCTATATTATGTCAGGTATTGTCTATGTAGATGGTCAAAAAGAAGATAAGCCAGGAATGACATTTGAAGAGAGTTTGCCACTTGAAGTAAGAGGAAGTACTCTTAGATATGTCAGTAGAGGTGGATTAAAATTAGAAAAGGCAGTAAATGAATTTGCATTAGATTTAACAGGCAAAACATGTATGGATATTGGGGCCTCCACCGGTGGTTTTACGGATTGTATGTTACAAAATGGAGCAGTTAAAGTATATGCAATTGATTCAGGAAGAGGACAACTAGATTGGAAACTTCGTCAAGATGAAAGAGTGGTATGTCTTGAAAAGACGAATGCTCGTTATTTAAATGAAGAGATTGTTCCAGAACCAATTGACTTCTTCTCTGTAGATGTATGCTTTATCTCATTGACTAAAATTTTAGAACCAGCATATGCATTACTAAAAGAAGATGGATATGCAGTTTGTTTAATCAAACCACAATTTGAGGCTGGTAGAGATAAAGTAGGTAAAAAAGGTGTGGTAAGAGATAAAAATGTGCATAAAGAGGTTGTAAACTCGTTACTTCTTTATGCAAAAAGCATTGGATTTTGCGTACTTGGATTGGAATATAGCCCAATTCGTGGACCAGAAGGAAATATCGAATACTTAATGTATTTGAAAAAAAATACAAAAGAAGAGGGGCTTACAAATTTACAAGAAAAAGTAGAGATGATTGTAGAACAAGCTCATCAAACACTATAGGAGTTACCAATGGATTATTTTTATGTAATTGCCAATAGACAAAAAAATCAAAACAGAGAAATTTGTGCATTTATTAAAGATTATTTAGAACTTAGGGGAAAAACTTGTGTGATTGATGAAGGAATCTCAAAAGGAAAGACCATCAATTCATTAAATTCTTATCGTTATACCAATCCAAGTAGTGTTCCTGAAAATACCCAGTGTGTATTAGTCATTGGAGGAGATGGAACCTTGATTCAGGCAGCAAGAGATTTAATGACAAGAAAGCTTCCGATGATTGGGATTAACAATGGTACGTTAGGATATCTTGCAGAGGTGGACTTTGAAGGAATCCCCTATGTTTTAGACTGCTTAATTAATGACCAATACAACATTGAACACAGAATGATGCTTCATGGAACGATTACTCAAAATCAAAGACAAATTGTAAGTAATTTTGCTTTAAATGATATTGTTTTGACTCGTGGAAGAAACATGAAGGTTAATTATTATAATATTTATGTAAATGGAGAACTTTTAAATAAGTACACAGCAGACGGTATTATTATTTCTACTCCTACAGGATCTACCGCTTATAGCCTTTCAGCAGGTGGTCCATTGGTAGACCCCAAAGCTTCATTAATACTCATTACACCGATTTCTCCACACTCACTTCACAATAGGAGTGTTATATTGTCATCAAATTCTCATATTGCAATAGAGGTAAGTTCGGTTTCCGATAAAGAAGTAGAACCTTGTTATGCATATTTTGATGGAAATGAAGTGGCAAAATTAGATTTTTCTGATATGGTAGAAATTCATCGAGCAACATTTACAACAAAGATTATTAAAGTAAACCATGTAAGTTTTATGGAAATCTTACGCCGAAAGATGGCCGATAGATAATAAGAGAGGCATAAAGAATGAAAACAAGAAGACATAGCAAAATTGTAGAGTTAATTAGTAAATATGAGATAGAAACGCAAGAAGAATTAGCAGACTATCTTAATAAAGAAGGTTTTAATGCTACACAAGCTACCGTTTCTAGAGACATTAGAGAATTAAAATTATCAAAAGTTTCAAATGGTAAGGGAAAACAAAAGTATACCTTATTGAAAAAAGAAGAAGATGCAATAACTGAAAAATATGCACGTATTTTAAAGGATGGATTTGTATCTATGGATATGGCACAAAATATTTTAGTAATAAGAACGGTTTCAGGTCTTGCTATGGCAGTAGCAGCAGCAGTAGATGCATTGAATTTTCATGAAATTGTAGGCTGTATTGCTGGAGATGATACCATTATGTGTGCAGTACGTTCAGTAGACGATACGGTAAAACTAATGGATAAGATTAGAAAAATGGTTCAGTAAAGGTGGGAAGATATGCTTTGGCGTTTACATGTTAAAAATTTTGCATTAATTGAAGAAGCCGATATTGAATTTGGTGCCGGTCTTAATATTTTAACAGGTGAGACGGGTGCTGGTAAATCTATTTTGATTGATGCAGTAACTGCCGCCCTTGGTGGCAAAGTATCTGCTACAATGATAAGAACTGGTGCGTCGTTTGCTTATATTGAACTTGTCTTTTTAATTGAAGATGAAAAGAAAAAACAAAAGTTGCTAGAGTTAGGGATTGAATTAGAAGAAGAGCATACACTTATCCTTAGTCGCAAGATCATGAAGGGCAGAAGTCTTTGTAAATTAAATGATGAAACGGTTACTGTTGCAAGACTAAAAGAAGTCACAAGTCTTTTAATTGACATTCATGGACAGCATGAACATCAGTCATTAATATATAAATCAAAGCATTTACAGATTCTTGATGAATATGCAAGAATTGATTTAGAACAAGATAAAAAAAAAATGTCTGCTTGCTATAAAGAATATAAAGAGTGCAAAAAGAAATTAGAGTCTTTTACGCTAAAAGAAGACGAACGAATGCGAGAAGTTGATTTTTGTAAATATGAGATTAATGAGATTGAGAGTGCAGCGTTAAAGGAAGGCGAAGAAGAAGAATTAGAAGCAAAATATCGCAGAGCAAGTCATGCAAAAAGTATTTTAGAAGCACTGAGTATGAGTGAGCATTATTTAGGATATGATAGTGAATATGGTGCAGGTGAAAACATTGGGCAGGCATTAAAAGTTCTTACAGATGTCCTTCGTTATGATGAAAATTTACAAGATTTAGTAAATCAGTTAAGTGATGTGGAATCTATTTTATCCGATATTAATCATGACCTTACAAGTAGGATTGAGGATGTTGAATATGAAGAGGCAGGTTTTAATGAACTTGCAACTAGACTTGATTTGATTCATTCTATTTATGCTAAATATGGTAGAAATTATGAAGAAGTAATGGATAGTTTAGCACAAAAAAAAGAAAGACTTTCTGAATTAGAAAACTATGAAAATTCATATAAAGAAACAAAGCAAAAATTAGAGTTTTTAAAAGATAAGGCACTTAGAATTTGTGAAAAAATTTCAGCTACAAGGCAAAAAATCGCTAAAAAACTTGCAAAAGAGATTGAAAATCATTTAAAAGAGTTAAATTTTTTGCAAGTACAATTTGATATTTTAGTAACTAGAACCAAAGAGTTTAATGAAAATGGATATGATGAAATCGAATTTGTCATTTCAACAAATCCAGGAGAACCAATGCGCGCAGTTGCTAGTGTTGCATCAGGTGGTGAGTTATCAAGAATTATGTTAGCAATTAAAACGGTTTTAGCAGACAGTGATGAAATTCCAACGCTTATTTTTGATGAAATTGATACAGGAATTAGTGGAAGAACCGCTCAACAGGTTTCAGAAAAGTTATCTTATATTGGCAAAAACCATCAAGTGCTATGCATTACGCATCTTCCACAGATTGCAGCAATGGCAAAAGAACATTTCCTAATTGAAAAAAATATTGTAGACGGTACAACAAAAACCAAGATTACTTCACTATCAGAGCAAGATTCAATAAAAGAATTAGCAAGATTACTTGGTGGGGTTAAGATTACCGATGCAGTTTTAGAAAATGCGGTGGAGATGAAAAGGTTAGCGATGCAGTCTGGAAATTATTAGTAGGGGATTTTCCCCTACTATTTCATTATATGATGTTGGGGTCAAAAGTATTTTGCCCCCACTGATACCAGATTGTTTCGCACTACGTGCTCCCACAATCTTCAAAAACATGAATAAATAGCCATTTTTCCATGAAAAATGGCTATTTATTCATGTTTTTGGCGGGCCCAAGGTTAAAAATTTTCTTGCAAGCAAGCTTGCATCAGATTCTTAACCTTTTGACCCTGGTATCATCATATTTTGAATAAAAATTCCATATCCTTTCGTAGGTTCGTTTACAAGCACATGAGTAACTGCACCGATCAGTTTATCATTCTGAATAATAGGAGAACCGCTCATTCCTTGAATAATTCCACCTGTTAATTCTAATAATTTCGGGTCAGTGACTTTTATAACCATACTTTTACTAGAGTTACTATTCTTATTCAATTCTAAAATTTCGATTTCATAAAATTTCGGTGTTCCACTAACAGAAGAAATAATCTGAGCTTTTCCCG
>CABUZU010000100.1 GCA_902496125.1 uncultured Lachnospiraceae bacterium | reverse complement strand
TGGTATTGGTAGAGATTCTTTCGAAGCTGATAACGATGAATTTACTGATGCAACAAACATTATTAATGCATTCGTAGAAAATGAACAATATGGCAATGCAGATGTTGCTTCTGCAATTGACAGTGAATCTGATGATTTTAACTATGAAAATGCCTATGCAGCATTAACTCAGTATGCTTCAAGCATTTCTGATGACGCTTCTGTTAACTATTTAGTAGAAGATGAAGAAACTCTTGCAACAGAGGAAGAAACTGCAACAGGTAAAGATTTAAAAGCCTCTTTAAACGTTTATGCAAAATATAAGGGTGAAGCTCCAGATAATGCAGATTATGGCATTTGGATTCCTGGTATTCCTGTATTTATCGAAGCTGCATTAGATGCAGTAAATTGTGCTGATT
Source organism: uncultured Lachnospiraceae bacterium (assembly GCA_902496125.1). GTDB lineage: Bacteria > Bacillota > Clostridia > Lachnospirales > Lachnospiraceae > TWA4. The sequence goes on along the minus strand of CABUZU010000100.1, from coordinate 6,753 downwards.
GGTTAAGAGGATTAATCATGGATGGTATCGTAGCCGGTGTTGGTGCCGTACTTGGTTTCGTACCTCAGATTTTAATCTTATTTATCTTCTTAGCATTCCTTGAAGCTTGTGGATATATGGCACGTATCGCCTTCATTATGGATAGAATTTTCCGTAAATTTGGTCTTTCAGGTAAATCCTTTATTCCATTCTTAATTGGTTCTGGTTGTGGTGTTCCTGGTATCATGGCATCTCGTACCATTGAAAATGATAAAGACCGTAAGATGACAATTATGACTACCACATTTATTCCTTGTGGTGCTAAATTACCATTTATCGCAATGGTAGCTGGTGCAATCTTTGGTGGTGCTTCATGGGTAGCTCCTTCTGCTTACTTCTTAGGAGTAGCAGCAATCATTTGCTCTGGTATTATTTTAAAGAAAACGAAACTTTTCGCAGGCGATCCTGCACCATTCGTTATGGAATTACCAGCTTACCATATGCCTACAGTAAGTAATGTACTTCGTAGTATGTGGGAACGTGGTTCTTCATTTATTAAGAAAGCGGGAACGATTATCTTACTTTCTACAATCTTTGTATGGTTTACTTCTTACTTTGGATGGGTAGATGGTTCCTTTACTATGTTAGAAGAAGACCAATTAGACAGCAGTATTTTAGCTGCAATTGGTAATGCAGTAGCTTGGATCTTTGCACCTTTAGGATGGGGCAATTGGCAGGCAGCAGTTGCATCTGTAACAGGTTTAGTTGCAAAAGAAAATATTGTAGGTACTCTTGGTATCTTATATGGTGCTGGTGACGGTACGGTATATCAGAACATGGGTGCAGCATTTACATTAATTTCAGGTTATTCATTCTTAGTATTTAACTTACTTTGTGCTCCTTGCTTTGCTGCTATGGGTGCAATTAAGAGAGAAATGAACAATACAAAATGGTTCTTTACAGCAATTGGATATCAGTGTGGATTTGCTTATCTTGTAGCACTTTGCGTATTCCAGATTGGTAGCTTAGCAACTGGTGCTGGATTTGGCATTGGAACTGTTGTAGCAATCGCAGTAATCGTAGCATTTGTATACTTACTTGTTAGACCTTATAAAGAAAGTACTACTTTAAATATGAAGACAGCAGGTATCAAATAAAGTGTTATTAATAATAGGGGGAGCAATCCCCCTATTTACATATAACTTTATAGGAGGTATGGTATGGGTACAGTAGTTGTGTTAGTAGTAGTTGTAGGTATTGTAGGACTTGCAGTACATAGTATTAGAAAAGATAAAAAAAATGGCAAAGGCTGCAATGGAAATTGTAGCAGTTGTGGCGGAGGTTGTCATTAATTAGTAAGGAGGAGATAGTTTGGGCGACTCTAGAAATTATCGTAGAACACAGATGCAAAAGGAAATGATCATTCAAAAGTTAAAAGAGCAAGGTTGTAGAATTACCAAACAAAGACTGATGCTTTTGGATATTATATTGGAAGAAGAATTTTCTTGTTGTAAAGAAATTTATTATAAAGCATCGAAATTAGATAATAAAATTGGCTCTGCCACCGTCTATCGAATGATAAATACCTTAGAAGAAATTGGTGCAATCAGCAGAAAAAATATGTACCGAATTTCTTGTGATTCAGATTCTGATGATATTTGTAAAATTGAACTCGATGATGATACCATTATTGAATTATCAACCCAAAAATGGACACAGATTATTCAAGCGGGTCTTACTGCTTGTGGTTATATGAATGGAAAAAATATTCGTAGTATCACAGCTGTACATTGAATTTATAATCAATAAAAAAGCAAACCAAGGATTACTTGATTTGCTTTTTTTGTGTTTAAGATTTAGAATAAATCAACTTTACCAGCGTTTTCGTTGTTTACTACATAGTAAGCTGCATTATCTTCTGGTTTTAAGTAAATCTTTAAAGATTTGATATCTTCTTCTTTATGTCCTTCAGCGATAAACTGGTCTTTCGCTTTTTTAGTAATTGCATCTACAATAGATTCATTACCGCTAAACTGAATGTAAACTTCTGGCTGAACTTCTTTTTTCTTAGTAGTTCTCTTAGTAGTGGTCTTAGTAGTTGTTTTCTTAGTAGTTGTTTTTTTAGCTGGAGCTTTTTCTGTAGCCTTCTTTTCTTCAACTACAGGTTCTTTCTTTTCTTCAACTACAGGTTCTTTCTTTTCTTCGACTACAGGTACTTTTGTTGCTACAACTTCTGCCTCTTTAGCAACAGCTTTTGTTGCAGTTTTTTTCTTTTCAATATTTTTATTAGTCATGAAAAATCACTCCTTCTTTAAATTTACTATAATAGTATATACGATTCTGAAAAACACTTCAAGACATTGGGCAATAACTTCAAAAAAAACGTGATTTTTATAGTAAAAGTGATGGAAAAGTTCAAAAAACTGGCGTTATCATTAAAACGCTTTGTAGTACTTGCTTAAACTATTGGTAATAATGCATAGAGATAGATAGTTTTTTATTTATTTTTACGCATTTGATTGACATATGTCCGAAAAATATATATAATTAGAAGTTGTATATTGTACAATGAAAATTTAATAAAGGAGGTGCTCCTGTGTTACAGACTGTTATAGTTGCTGTGATTGTTGCAATCGCTGCTATAATTATTACTTGGTTTGCAGCTACTACTTATCATGTTCGTGTATACGAAGAGAAGATGGGTAAGGCTGATGAAAAATCCAGAGAAATTATAGATGAAGCATTAAAAACTGCTGAAACGAAGAAGCGAGAGGCTCTATTAGAAGCCAAGGAAGAAGCATTGAAGGCTAAGAATGACTTTGAGAAAGAAACTAGAGAACGTCGCTCTGAGTTACAGAAGTATGAACATCGTGTACTTAACAAAGAGGAGAACATTGATAAGAAAGCGGAAGCTTTAGAAAAGCGAGATGCATCGCTTGCAGCTAAAGAGGAAATGCTTAATAAGAAACATAAAGAAGCAGAAGCCTTATTAGACAAACAACACCAAGAATTGGAGCGAATTTCAGGTTTAACCTCCGAACAGGCAAGGGAATATCTTTTAAAGTCTGTGGAAGAAGATGTCAAGCATGACACCGCTAAGATGATCAAAGAACTAGAAAACAGAGCAAAGGAAGAGGCAAATAAGAAAGCAAAGGATTATGTTGTTACAGCAATTCAAAAATGTGCAGCAGATCATGTTTCTGAAACTACTATTTCTGTTGTTCAACTTCCAAATGATGAGATGAAAGGACGTATTATTGGTCGTGAAGGACGTAATATCAGAACTTTAGAAACTCTAACAGGTGTTGATTTAATTATCGATGATACACCGGAAGCTGTTGTGTTATCTGCATTTGATCCAATCCGTAGAGAGATTGCAAGAATTACTTTGGAGAAGTTAATTTTGGATGGTCGTATTCATCCAGCAAGAATCGAAGAAATGGTAGAGAAGACTCAGCGTGAAGTAGAAACTAGTATCCGTGAAGAAGGTGAAGCTGCACTCTTAGAAGTAGGAGTTCATGGTATTCATCCGGAATTAGTGCGTTTGCTTGGTAAAATGAAGTTTAGGACTAGTTATGGACAGAATGCATTAAGACATTCAATTGAAGTTGCACATTTATCTGGATTATTAGCCGGAGAAATTGGTGTAGATGTTCGTATGGCGAAACGAGCTGGACTCTTACATGATATCGGCAAGGCTGTAGACCATGAAATGGAAGGTTCACATATTCAACTAGGTGTTGATTTATGTAGAAAGTATAAGGAGTCTCCAATTGTAATTAATGCAGTAGAGTCTCATCATGGTGATGTAGAACCTACATCTTTAATTGCATGTATCGTACAAGCGGCGGATACAATTTCAGCTGCACGTCCAGGTGCAAGAAGAGAGACGGTAGAGACCTATACAAACAGATTAAAACAATTAGAAGATATTACAAATTCTTACAAGGGTGTTGAGAAATCCTATGCCGTTCAGGCAGGTCGTGAAGTTCGAGTAATGGTAATCCCAGAACAAGTTTCCGATGATGATATGGTTTTAATGGCTAGAAATATTTCTAAGCAGATTGAAGCAGAACTCGAATATCCAGGACAGATTAAAGTAAATGTTATTCGTGAATCTAGAGTAACAGATTATGCTAAATAATTAGGAAAACAATAAGACGAACAGGAATGTTCGTCTTTTTTAAATTTAGGAGGTAGAAAAGTGGAAGAAATTAAAAGAATTAATCGTACTTTAAAACACAAGGGAGCTATTGTAGAATTTTATTCCGATACTATGCAGATGCCAGATGGACATTGTGTAGAATGGGATTTGGTTCACCATAAAGGAGCAGCAGCTGTTGTGCCTGTACTTCCAAATGGTAAGATTTTGATGGTAAGACAGTATCGTAATGCATTAGAGCGTTATACACTTGAAATTCCAGCAGGGTCCGTTGATGCAGTAGATGAACCAAAAGAACTTTGTGCAGCTAGAGAATTAGAAGAAGAAACGGGTTATCGTTGTGACCATTTAAAACATTTATTAGACATTAATACAACGATTGCTTTTTGTGATGAATTTATCGGTGTATATTTAGCTGAGGATTTAGTAAAGGCTCATCAGCATTTAGATGAATATGAATTTTTAAATGTAGAAGAATGGGACTTAGAGGACTTATTAGAAAAAATTAGAAATTTTGAAATTACCGATTCAAAGACTATGGCAGCAATTATGGCATATAAACTATATTTAGAACATAAAAATGTAGTATGCGAAAACGAAACGTCAAAATAATAATTATTTATCTATGTTGGCTTTTAGGCTTAATCATAGGAGGAGTTCTTTCTAGATTTATTGATGAAAATTATCAAATGAAATTTTTAATCTGGCAAGAATTTTTAAAGAAACCAAGGATGGATGAGAAGCTCGTTATCTTGCTTCTTATAAGGAAGATTGTGCTTCCGATGACATTCTCGGTTTCTTTTTTTATTCTTACACCGAGGTGGATTTATCTTTTTGGTATCTTATTTGGTACATATTATGGGCTTGGTATGGGCCTTATTGCGTTGACAGGATTTGCAAGAAGGTTTAATATTATTTTTGTGATTACGGGAATTATTCAAATCTATGCATATTATTATTTGCTAGAGAGAAGAAATTTATGGAAGTTTTTCCTAATTCTTATGGCAAATATAGCAATAGAGGTTTTTGTATTGTGGCTTGCATTTTTATAAATTTGTGTGTATAATAAAAAACTGAATTTTCTATGATGCAGGGATTCACATAGTAAATTAGTGAATTGTGAATCTTTGTCAAATTGCGAAAGCTACTTTGTAGCGAAGCAATTTGTGATCATCAATTGGGGCAAAACCCTTTTGGCCCTATATTACACCACACTATGGAATAAAGGAGAGAACAACCAATGAAATCATACCAAGAAATGAGTAAAACTGAATTATTAGAACAAAAAGAGTTTCTTTTAAGAAAGTACAAAGAATACCAAGATTGTGATTTAAATTTAAATATGGCAAGAGGAAAGCCAGCCCCTGCACAGCTTGATATGACTATGGAAATGTTAGATGTACTAAACAGTAAAAGTAAATTAGTGGATGAAGATGGGGTTGATTGTAGAAACTATGGTACCTTAGATGGTATCCCTGAGGCAAAGCGTATCATGGCTGATATTATGGGCGTATCTCCAGACCAGGTTATTATTTATGGTAATGCAAGCTTAAACATTATGTATGACACAATTGCTCGTTCAATGACACACGGTGTTATGGGAAGTACTCCATGGGCGCAACTTGGAGATGCAAAATTTTTATGCCCTGCACCAGGATATGATAGACATTTTGCCATTACAGAATTCTTTGGAATTGAAATGATTACGATTCCAATGAAAGAAGATGGACCTGATATGGATTTAGTAGAGCATTATGTAAATAATGATGCATCAGTAAAAGGTATTTGGTGTGTACCAAAATATTCAAATCCATTAGGTATTTCTTACTCTGATGAAGTAGTACGTCGTTTTGCGAATTTAAAACCAGCTGCAAGAGGATTTAGAATTTTCTGGGATAATGCCTATAGTGTTCACCATTTATATGAAGAAGAAGACAAACAAGATAAGATTTTAAACATTTTAGAAGAATGTGAAAAAGCTGGTAATCCAGATATGGTTTATGAATTTGCTTCTACTTCTAAAATTAGTTTTTCCGGAGCTGGTGTTGCTGCTATGGCAACTTCAAAAGCAAATATTGACTTTATTAAAAAACAGATGACTGTTCAGACAATCGGTCATGATAAAATTAATCAATTACGCCATGCAAAATATTTTAAAGACTTTGAAGGCGTAAAGAAACACATGATGAAACATGCTGCAATTATGAGACCAAAATTTGAAGCAGTATTAGAAATTTTAGAAAGAGAACTTGGTGGTTTAGGCGTTGGTACTTGGACGAATCCACGTGGTGGTTATTTTATTTCCTTTGATTCTTTAGAAGGTTGTGCAAAAGAAATTGTAAGACTTGCAAAAGAAGCAGGGGTTGTAATGACAGGAGCAGGAGCAACCTTCCCTTATGGAAAAGACCCGAAAGACAGCAATATTCGAATTGCACCAAGCTATCCAACCATTGATGAACTTCGTACAGCAGCAGAATTATTTACGGTTTGTGTAAGATTAGCAAGTGTTAATAAATTATTAGAAGGAGAAAATTAGATGGAAAAGAAACCATTTGTAAGCCTTGACCAAGTAAAAGAGATGGTAAAGACTTATCCAACTCCTTTTCACCTAT
>CABUZU010000099.1 GCA_902496125.1 uncultured Lachnospiraceae bacterium | reverse complement strand
TCTTACAATTAGTTCAATTCTTACTCCTGCCTTACTTGCTTCATACAATGCTTTAATAATGGTAGCATCACTTAATGAGTTCATCTTTGCTACAATCCATGCAGGCTTTCCTTCTAATGCATTTTCTTTTTCTCTTCCAATTAATTCTAAGAACTTATTCTTTAACCAAAGTGGAGCTACTGCTAATTTATTCCATCCAAGTGGCTCAGAATAACCTGAAATCATATTAAAGACTGCGGTTGCATCTTCACCAATCTTTTCATTGCAAGTTAAAAGTCCCATATCTGTATACAATTTAGCCGTTGAATCATTGTAATTACCAGTTCCTAAATGAACATACCTACGAATTCCATCTTCTTCCATTCGAACAACCAATGTAATCTTACAATGTGTTTTTAATCCTAGTAATCCATAGATAACATGACATCCAGCACGTTCTAGTTTTCTTGCCCAGTGAATATTATTTTCTTCATCAAATCGTGCTTTTAATTCTACTAATACCGTAACCTGTTTACCATTTTCTGCTGCCTTTGCAAGTGCTGCAATAATCGGTGAATTTCCACTCACACGATACAGAGTCTGCTTAATTGCAAGTACCTCTGGGTCTTTTGATGCTGCCTTTACAAAATCTACAACCGGGTCAAAGGTCTGATAAGGATGGTGTAAGAAAATATCTCCTTCTCGAATATTAGTAAAAATATCCTTATCATTCATTAGACGAGGAATTGGTGCAGGAACGTGTTGCTTTAACCTTAAATGATCAAAACCTTCTAATCCAAATAGCTTTGATAAAAAAGTAAGGTCTAAAGGTCCATTAATTTTAAAGATATCTTCTTCTTTTATCTTAAACTCTTTCTTTAAAATCTTAAGCAGACGCTTATCCATTTGCTCTTCTACTTCTAGCTTAATCACTTCACCCCAAGCACGTTTTTTAATTTGTTTTTCAATGGTCTCTAACAAATCAACCGCATCTTCTTCATCAATGTCTAAATCTGCATTACGCATAACACGATATGGATGTGCACAAAGGATATCATAATTTAAAAAGAGCTTTTCCATGTTTCGTTCGATAATCTCTTCTAATAAAATTAAATTGCACTCCTCTCCAGGGAATCGAAAGATTCGAGGAAGTACCTTAGGTACTTGTACGGTTACAAATTCTACTTCTCTTTCCTTTGGCTTTCCCTTTTTCTTTTGAACAAGCGCTGCAATATTTAACGATTTATTCTGAATTAATGGAAATGGTCTAGAAGAATCCACTGCCATTGGAGTAAGAACTGGATAAACCGACTCCATAAAATATTGGTCTACAATCTTTTCTTGTTCCTTTGTTAATTTCTCATGTGCATTGATTAAATTAATTCCTTGTTTCTTTAAAGAAGGGACTAAGGAACGGTTATACGTATTATATTGTTCTTCTATAAAAGGGTGTAATCTTTCATTAATCGCTTCTAATTGTTTTTTCGCAGTCATTCCTGAAATATCCGTTTTAGAATAATTTGCATGTACTTGATCTTTTAACGATGCGACACGTACCATAATAAATTCATCTAAGTTAGAAGCTGTAATTCCTAAAAATTTTGCACGTTCTAATAATAAAATGTTTCGGTCTTTTGCCTCACTTAATACTCTTTCGTTAAATGAAATCCAACTTAACTCTCTATTTCTAAAATATTCTGGATTCATATTTTTTCCTCCTTAAGCCAGCTTCTTACTTCTTCCTCTTTAAAATAGGACGAATTCCATAAACTTCTTCAAAGAAATCTGCTTTCGATTGAAATAAACTTTGCTCTAATGTAATATCTTCAACGGAATCGGTTGTAATTAAAAGCTCATGATTTTTTAACACACATTTTATGCTATCAAATTTTTGCTTGTAGCTACGGTCCATTCCATTTACAATCATTAAAATCGCTACTAGCTTTGCTGTGATTAAGGCTGCATGTTTGCCACCTTTATTTTCCATTGCACGTTTATAATCATAACCTGTTGTATTATAACGAACAATGTTTGCCACAATCTCTCTTTCATTATGAGATAGACCAATAATTTCTGTTGACATAATAATATTGTAGGCACAATCTGCTGAATTACTTAAACTTACAAATTTTCCACAGTCTTGTAAAATTGCACTAATTTGAAGTAACAATCGCTCTCGCTTACCCATTCCATGATATCGTTTCATGCTATCAAAAATTAGTAATGCTGTTTTCTCTAAGTTTTGAGTATGCTTTTTATTTCCCATATATCGTTTTGAAATATGACGAGCTGCTGCTACAATATCCTCTGAAAAATCATGCGTAAACTTAATGTATTTTTTCTTTTCCGCATAATCAGCAACAATTCCATCGCAAAGACTAACCCCTGGAAGCCAAAGCATCTCTGCTTGTGTAAGTTCTAATAACTTCTTATAAATAATCATACTAGGAAGCATAAGCTTTGCATGTTCTACTGGTACATCAAGTTCCTTTGATAATTCATAGGTTGAACGTGTAATAACCTTGTCATAGACTTGCATAAATTGTTGTTTGGTAAGCTTATCTTGATTTCTTCCTAAGTATAATGCACATTGTCCTGTTGCAATAATATTTTTAATCTCTCTATCTTTAATATACATGCGTTTAAATGTCTTAAGGTCATCATCAACCATTTCCTCAATAAGTTTTGTCATCTCTGAAATTTCCTGATTTAAATCCGAAAGATGAGCTAAAATACGAACCGCACCTAAACGCATATATTGTGTGGTAACTAAGGCATCTTTATCATATAACGATAACTGCAAGCTTCCAGAACCAATATCGGCAATCGCAGTTCCCTTTTTAATAATGGTTTGAAACTCATTTTCTCTAAGGGCAATTGCTTTATAACAAAGAAAGCGTTGTTCAGAATTGCTAAGCACTTGTACTTTAATTCCTGTTCGTACCTCAATTTGGTCTAGGATGATATCTCTATTTTCAGCTTCTCTAAGAGCACTTGTACCATAGGCTAGATAATCGTCAATTGCATATTCTTCGATTTTTTGCTTAAACTCTTTTAAAATTTGACAAATCTCATCGACATAACGATAGCTTAATCGTCCAGATAGGTACGTATCCTGTCCTGCTGCTACAATTTTTCGTAAATGTTCGATAAAAGCAATTTTTCCACTTGGATGAATCTGATAAATCATCATCTGTAAATCATAAGAACCTACGTCAATCGCTGCAAATAAATGTACTGCCATGTTACCACACCTTCTTTCACTAGACTATTTTAATAATTTCCTAATATCTTAAAGCTTACTGCTTCCTCAGAAATTCCTGTTAATGCATTCTTTACACCGGAAGAATTAAGATTTCCCTCAAAATCAACAAAGAATCGATATTCCCAAGTCTGTCCTGGTACTGGTCTAGATTCAATTCTTGTCATATTTAAGCTATTAAAAATAATATGAGACAATAAGCTATAAAGAGAACCTGTTTCATGAGCAACTTCAAAACAAATGCTAATTTTATTGGCATTGGCTTTAAATACCTTACGATTACTAATGATAACGAAACGAGTTGCATTGGCAAAATCATGATTTAATGGTTGCTTTAATACCTTTAATCCATAGATTTCTCCAGCTGCACTACTTGCAATTGCTGCTTGATTAATTAATCCATCTTCCTTTACTTTTTTAGCCGCTACTGCAGTATTATAAACCTCAGAAGCTTTAATACTTCTTTGTTCATCTAAGAAACGACTACACTGTGCAATTGCCTGAGGATGAGAATAAACAATATCAATGTCATCAATCGTTGCCTCATGAAGTCCTAATAATGCATGAGCAACTGGTACTCTTACTTCATCTACAATATAATTATCATATTTTGCTAATAAATCATAAACCTTTGCTACAACACCAGCCGTTGAATTTTCAATTGGAAGCACTGCAAAGTCTGCTCTTCCACCAACTAATGCATTCATTGCTTCTTCCCAAGTCTCTACATGAAAGCTTGGAGATTCTTTTCCAAAATATTTAAGAACAGCTTCATGAGCATAGGCTCCTTCTACTCCTTGATATACGACACGAGAATTTTTTTCTTTTAAATGGTCTACTTGTTCAAACGGAAAATGTGCACCTAGATTACATTTGTTCATTAAATGATATTGGTATTTACGGCTCACTGCCATAATTTGAGTAAACATCTCTCGAATACCATCTCCATTAAAACGAGTATCCGCAATCTTTACTAGTTTATTTAATTTTTCTGTTTCTCTTTTGACATCTCGAACTGGCTTTCCGGTTCCAATTTTATACTCTGCTACGTCTCCTGCTAACTTCATCCTCTTCATAAATAAAGTAGCAAGCTCGCGGTCTACTACATCGATTTCCTTACGAATCTGTGTCAAATCAAGGTCTTTTCTTTGCATGTTCTTATTATACTCCTCTACTTCTCTCATAATTGCACCTAGATAAGATAAGGAACCAAAAATCAAAATAACATCTTCCTTATTTGCCACATGATATGCATTCTTTACTGCTTCTTTTAAGCTATCACAAGGTGTTACATCTGAATGATATTTTGAAACACATTGTGCAAGTTTACTTGCCTCTAATGCACGAGGGTTATTCGGCGGTGTAACGGTATAAACTTTTTCAAAATAAGGAGCCATCATCTTTGCTTCCTTATCAAAGTTCTTATCCGCTAAAACACCCATAATGGCAATGATTCGTTTTCCTTTAAAATAATATTGTACGGATTCCTTTAACTGCACCACGCCATGTGGATTATGAGCACCATCGACAACAACCTGTGGATGAGTGGCAATTGTTTCAAATCTTCCCTTCCAGACGGTTTTCATCAGTCCTTTTTTCATTTGCTCATCGGTTATTGGATAACCTGTCTGATTTAAAATCTTAACCACTTCAATCGCAGTACTCGCATTCTTTAGTTGGTATCTTCCTAATAAACCAACCTTGATATCCTTTAGTTTTCCATAATCAAACGCCATCATCACTCTGCCATCACTTGATGTTTCCATCTTTGTATGTTCTACAATTTCTTCCGGCTTTGTGATAGTTAATGGAGCATTCATCTTCTTACAATGCTCTCTTACTACATTTAAGACCTCTTCATCTTGATGACTTAAAACAACTGGTGCATTATCTCTAATAATTCCTGCTTTTACATCTGCAATCTTTGCTAAAGTATCACCTAAGAACTTCGTATGGTCTAGCCCAATAGATGTAATAACGTTGCAAACGACATGGTCTAATACATTGGTTGCATCATCTCTACCACCTAGTCCACACTCAATAATGACTAAATCACATTTTTTATTTGCAAAATACAACATACCAAGTGCAGTTTCTGCTTCGAATACAGTAGGCACTGGCTCACCTGCTGCTTCAATTTCCTCGATTGCCTTTTTTACAGGTTCTGTAAATTTGCAAAAATCTTCCTTCGTAATATTGTTTCCATCTATTTGTACAAATTCTTCATACTCATAAACTCTAGGTGAAGAATATCTTCCTACTTTATACCCAGCTTCTGTCATAATTGTACTAATAAATGCAAGAGTCGAACCTTTTCCATTCGTTCCTGCAATGTGTACAAATTTTAATTGTTCTTGTGGATTGCCAACACGTTTTAACAAATTAAGCATTGGCTCTGTTCCTAATACAATTCCACTTGACGAAATATTTTCAAAAAAATCTCTAGCTTCTTGATACGATATCATTCTGTACTCCCTTATACTTTACTCATAAGTATCTTATCACGTTTTGGCAATTTTGCAAGTCAGAAGAATAGATTCTAGCTAAATTGTTATACTACTACTAAGGAGGACTTTTATGGCTCATAATTTTATAAAATGTGGTTTGATTGGATGGACTTTAGAAATTGTTACTTCTAGCTTTTATAATTTTTTTATTTCAAATGATTTGCGTTTTATTGGAAAGACTTCTTTATTAATGTTTCCAATTTATGGACTCGGTGCTGTTTTTTGTCCAATTACAAAGTTTATAAAAAACTTCAATTTTGTTTTTCGAGGCTTATTTTATGCAATTTTAATCTTTATTACTGAATATCTCACTGGATGGATTTTACGTCAATTTTCGATGTGTCCTTGGGATTATAGCCATGCCAAATACAATATCAATGGTCTTATTCGCCTTGATTTTTTACCAATTTGGTTTACACTTGGTCTTATTTTTGAAAAAGTTTGTAATTCATCGAAAAATTCTAAAAAATGTCCGTCTCAGAAAGAAAATTAAGAAATTTTGTTTTTTCTGCAAATTTTTCTTGATTAATGCATAATTATGGAGTAGAATAATATTCGGATTTAGCACTTTGTTAGTTTTCCCCAGGAGTGCTAATAAAGAATCCAAATCTTTATTTAACTACACTATAATGTGAGAAGGAAAGGAAGCAGTAACTATGGGATATGTAGATGAAGTAATCGAATCAGTTATTGAAAAAACACCATCAGAACCTGAATTTCATCAGGCATTAAAAGAGGTCTTAGAATCAATCAGACCAGTTGTTGACGCAAACGAAGAATTATATCGTAGAGAAGCAATTCTTGAAAGAATTACTGAACCAGACCGTCAGATTAGATTCCGTGTGCCTTGGGTAGACGATAAAGGACAGGCTCATGTTAACAGAGGTTATCGTGTACAGTTCAACAATGCAATTGGACCTTACAAAGGAGGTCTTCGTCTTCACCCTTCAGTAAACTTAGGTATTATTAAATTCTTAGGTTTTGAACAGATCTTTAAGAACTCTTTAACCGGTCTTCCAATCGGTGGTGGTAAAGGTGGTTCTGACTTTGATCCTAAGGGCAAATCAGACAGAGAAATCATGGCATTCTGCCAGAGCTTCATGAACGAACTTTACAAATATATCGGAGCTGATACAGATGTACCTGCTGGTGATATCGGTACTGGTGCAAGAGAAATCGGTTATATGTTCGGTCAGTATAAGAAAATCACTGGACTTTATGAAGGTGTTTTAACTGGTAAAGGTTTATCTTATGGCGGTTCTTTAGCTAGAACAGAAGCTACAGGTTATGGTTTATTATACTTTACCGAAGAAATGTTAAAATGCAACGGTAAAGAACTTGCTGGTAAGACAGTTGTTGTTTCTGGTGCTGGTAATGTTGCAACTTATGCAATTCAGAAAGCTCATCAATTAGGAGCTAAGGTTGTTACTTGCTCTGATTCTACAGGTTGGGTATACGATCCAGAAGGAATCGATGTTACTGCATTAAAAGAAATCAAAGAAGTAAAACGTGCTCGTCTTACTGA
>CABUZU010000098.1 GCA_902496125.1 uncultured Lachnospiraceae bacterium | reverse complement strand
TGAAAGTAGTGGATTGTATTATTTAAATGCAAGATATTATAATCCAGAAATGGGTAGATTTATAAGTAGAGATACCTATGAAGGAAAGAATGAAGAACCAAGTAGTTTACATTTGTACTCGTATTGCGCAAATGATCCAGTGAATTATGTAGATCCAAGTGGACATGAAAAAATAGCTACGATTTATTATAGAGGAAGGAAAAAAGGATTCACAGAACAAGCACATTATAATACTTTTTATCATCCTAAAAATACCAATGTGAAGTATTATAGTATTCTATCTAAAAATGAATTTTTTGATGCGTGGAAATCAATTAAAGGAATAAATGCTTCAACGGTATATATTTATATGCATGGCGGAAAAGGAGTACTCAGGTTTGATAATAATGTAGAGGTAACAGCTAAACAACTTTTGAAGAATCTTGTAACAAATACAAAATTAAAAAAGATTTATTTATTATCTTGTGAAGGAGCTGCTGGAGGAATGCAATCTAGTATTGCAGGTGCATTGTATAAGAAAGCGAATAAAAGAACTCAAATTTATGCATCGGAATATAAAGTTTCTTTTGATGTAGTCAACGATGGTATTTACACTTATTATATTCCAAGATATACAAATAGATATCGTTTTTCGCATCTAAGATATTTTTGGAAAAATCCAATTAAATTACAAAAGTATTAAAGCCTTAACGAGGGAGATGTTATCTCCCTACTAAAATTTATAAAGAGGAGATACAAATGTCAAAGGTTAAAAAACTAATTTTTATAGCGATAGCAGTAGTTGTAATTATATATGTCTTTTTCCAAGCTAAATTACCTACTTTTATACGTCATCATATAGGAATGTATACTCTTTCAGAAGCAATGGAGACAGAATCTTATGGGTTGATTTATGAAGTTGTTCATGAAGCAGATGGTAGGAGTAATGATTTAGAAAGATTATGTGAGCCTAAATTAGAGCATATGGAAATTGCGTTAAAGAATGACTGGCGTGATGTTATGCTATTATTTTTGAAGTCTAAATCAAATCCGAATCCAAATCAAATGAATAGTAAGGGTTATACTTTATTGGATGAGGCTATTTTACATAGTAGTTATGAAATGTGTGAATTATTATTGGATGATAGTTTAGAGAGTGAATATACAGACATTCCTTCTCCAATTAATGCAAAGGTAAATCAAGAAAATAGATTTGAAAATACTGCACTAGATGAATTATGCAAGATCTCTAATAAAGAAATGTTAGAAGGAGAATGGGAAAGAAGAGTACAGCTCCTCATAGAACATGGAGCAAAAGTTAGTGATAAGACAAGAAGTTTATTGCAAAAAAGTGACCATAAGGATAAAATTTTTTGGATTGATTCTATTCTACAAGGGAAAGAAAAGAAAGTAGCAACGGACTTTGCTAAAATAGATATGGAACAATTGAAACAAAAGACCTTTACAAAGGAGACAAGCTATAATTTTCTAAAAAGTCTTCAAGTGTATGGCAGTACAGAAACCATTCGATTCGTATTAAATGATTTAAAAATACAGAAGTATTTAGATGAAGGTCAAAAAGAAGAGTTATTGGAAATGGCAGCAGCTAATAATGCCGATATTGCAGAGATTTATTTAAAAAATGGTTTTCCTGTTACGGATAAAGTATTAGGTGAAGCGATTTGGAGCAAAAATTATAATGAAACATTAGTAAAAAAATTAATTAATAAGAATAATCAAGATACAGTTGTAAAAAATTGGAAAGATAATCAAGATTATAGCTTATTTATGATTGCAGTAGGATCAGATAGAATAGAATTAGTTAATGAGTTATATAAAAATCAAGTTGATTTAAATTATAAAAATCAAGTAGGATTGACAGCAAAGAAAATTTCTAAAAAATATTGGTTTGATACATTGGAAACTTGTATTGAAATGGAAAATATGGTTTGGTAGTTGAATGAATTTACGGTGTTAGGTAAGATAAATAAAAGTTTAGATTAATAAAATAATCCCAAATAATGAATAAAGCACACTTTTGTTATTGAAACAGAAAAAATTGGGAGGAAGTAATTTCCCCCAATTTTTTACATAAAGGTACACTGTTCTAATCCGTAATAAATCTCTCGAACATAAATAGATTCCTCACTAAAGATATTTTTTCGAATATAAAGACAGTCGCCAAAGGCTTCCATTGCCTTCATTTTCTCGCCGTGGTTGACGTAGTAGACTCCAAGGTCATAGTAGCAAGATGCAAGATAAGTACTTTTCTCTCCGCATACTTTTTTCGCATGTTCCACTTCTTCTAACAGTTTGGTAAGCTTGTCATCGTTCATTGTAAAATCCTCCTAAAAAAACTAATACTAGTGTAACATATTGCATCCAAAATTGCTAGATGGTGATAACAATTTGGAATGCCAAAAAATTTAGACTTTCTACGGTTTTATGTTAAACTATAACTTTAGAAAGGAAGAAGTAGGATGGAAATAAAACAGTTAGAGTATGTAATTACCGCTGCGGATATGGGAAGTTTTAATAAAGCCTCGGAGTTTTTGTATACAACACAGTCAAATGTAAGTAAGGTCATAAAAAGTCTAGAGATAGAATTAGGTTATGACATCTTTCGGAGACAGGGGAGCGGCGTGGTTCTTACAGAGGCCGGACAAGTATTGTATCAACAATCCCAACAGATTTTACAGATGTTACAGAAGTTTGAGACCTTTTCCGATTTGCAAAAAAAGACGTGTTTTCATATTGCAGTTGTTGTAAGTAATTTCCTAGCCAGTCATTTTGCGAAATTTGTAAAAAAGGTAGAAAAAGAAAACTTTTGCTTAAAGATGTACGAAGGAAGCATTAGTTATGTCATTGATATGGTCATGCAAGGAGAGGCAGAACTTGGACTTTTATATTTAGGATATCAGCAAAAAGATGCATTCCAGACATTGATGCATCGTAAAGGGCTTTATTTTAGTTCGCTTGTACCCGCAAGAATTAGTGTCAGTGTAGGACCGAATAGTCCTTATTATAATTATACACAATTGCAGATAGAGGATTTACAAAATATGAAATTTATTCGGTGGAGGGAAGATAATTTATCTAGAACCTATCATTTAGAACAAATAGAACGTGAATTTCATTTAGAAAAAGAAATGTCTGATGCCATTATCGTAGAGTGTGATTATGCACTGATGAATATTTTAAAGGAGACAGATAGGGCTTATCTATCTTATGGTGTGACACGTCATGGAGTCGAGTGTTTTTTTGGGGAACTTAGAGAAATTCCAGTAAAATATGAAAAAGAAAATATTTGTTTAGGTTATATTCACAGAAGTGAAGAACCATTGTCATTAGCTGCAAAACAATTCTTAAATCAAATTAAAAATGATGAGGATATCATAGGTTAGAATAAAGGTTAGTCGATATTAGAATAAGACGAAAATTATTATTTATGGTAAAATAATCAATATAAGATTTATTATTCTAATAGGAGGTTATTTGATATGAAAATGAAGAAAATCGCAGTACTTTCTTTATCAGCAGCTATGTGTTTAAGTTTAGCAGGTTGTGGTAGCACCCCAACTACCAATGAAACCAAGGCTAAAAGCGAAGTAGTGACAACAGAAACGAGTCACAAAGAAGATGAAATTCATAAAATTGCAGTAGCAATTTATGATGAAACCGATGAACAGACCAATTTATTTAAAGATTATTATAAAAATTATTTAGAACAGGCATTTAATGTAGAATTTATTTATTCTTCTGCATTACAGTCTCAAGAAGCAGTAAATAATTTCATTAGTGAAGCAAGAAAGCAAGGATGCGAAGGTGTTATCTCTTATGCAAACTATGACTTAGAACAGTCTATTAAAGCTTGTGGAGATGATTTATATTATGTAGTAGGTAGTGCTTCTTTTGATGAAGATACGTTCAATAAATTAAAATCAAATAAGCAGTTCTTAGGAATTACAGGACCTTCTACCGAAGAAGAAACCAATGCTGGTGCTAAGATGATTGAAAGCTTAGCCGGAGAAAATGGAAGTGCTAAGAAGTATCTTTTATTAAGTGGTGGTTCAAGTGAAGAAAACTTTATGCATGTATCTAGAACACAGGGAATGTTACAGACCTTAGTTTCTAATTACGGATTTGAATTATCTACACCAGTAGAAGAAGTTTCAAAAATTCAAGAACTTACTTTAGTAGGTAAGAGTAAAGATGGTGGCGAAGTTTATGTTTGCCCAGGCTATTACTATAATGAAACAGACTTAGTAAAAACTGCATTAGAACAGACAAAGGCTGATGTTGTAGCATCTACAATTGCAGTTTCTATGTTACAGGATGTCATTGCAGACCAAGAAAAAGCTCAAAACAGAGATATTCAGGTAGGAACCGTTGACTGCTTTGGTGACAGCAATCAAGAAATGTTTGCAAAGAAGGATATGTTTGGCAATTCTAGCTTAAACTTTGTTGCAGGTAAATGTGAAGCAATGGCAGCTCCATCCTTTATTGCTATGTACAATGCAATTACTGGTCATGCAGATACGGTAAAAGACAATGGAAATGCCTATAGCTTAAATCAGGATTTCTGGTATGCAAGTAGTTTAGATGATTATAAAGCGCTTCGTATGAAAGCAACGAACATCTATCAAAACGTTTATACAACCGATGATTTGATGAAAAATATGTCTGTTTATACTGACACTGCAAATTTTGATACCTTTAAGAAGTTAGTAGAAGGCTTAGATAGTGAAAAAGAAGCATAAAAATAAAAAAAGGGATGACAATTCATCCCTTTTCTGTTAATCTATAGGTAGTCTATACTAATTCTAATTAGCGTATGATTACTAATTCCAAAATGGAATTACCAACTGAAATTGAATCTAAGATATAATGAGTGAAAGAAAATTTAATGAGAGGATAGAAGAATGAATAAATTTGGTCCAATTACTTTTGAACAGGGTAGTGTTGTAAAACAAAACATACATATTGATAGCATTAATGTTGATTTACCAGTAATTATTATCAGTGGTAACAAGCCAGGAAAAACAGTACTAGTTTCCGCAGGTGTACATAGTTGTGAATACGTGGGTGTAGAAGCGTGTTTTCAGTTAATTAAAAAATATAAACCAGAAGATTTGACAGGAAACTTAGTAGTCATTCCAGTTTTAAACCGTACTGGATTTGAAGCACGACTACCAAGCTTAGTACCAGAAGATGGTAAGAATTTAAACAGGATGTTCCCAGGGGATGAAAATGGTAGCTTTTCACAAAAATTAGCGTATTATATTGAGAAGAACTTCTTCCCTTAT
The DNA here is from genome assembly GCA_902496125.1 of uncultured Lachnospiraceae bacterium. Classification (GTDB taxonomy): domain Bacteria; phylum Bacillota; class Clostridia; order Lachnospirales; family Lachnospiraceae; genus TWA4. The sequence goes on along the minus strand of CABUZU010000098.1, from coordinate 2,092 downwards.
ATTGATTTTTATATCGATTTACATTCAGGGGAAGCTTATGAAGATTTAAAACCTTATATTTACTTTGTCGGCAATTGCAGTGAAGAAGTTAGCAATATCGCAAAAGAAGCAGCCAAACTTGCCCATGTAGATTTTATGGTTAAGTCTAGTGCTTCAACTGGATGCTATAATTATGCTGGTAAGATGGGAATCCCTTCTTTATTATTAGAAAGAGGAGAATCTGGACGTTGGTCTAAAAAGGAAGTAGAAGAGGATGTAAGAGATATCAACAATATCTTAATTCACTTAGGTCTTTTAGAAGGTGAAATTGATATGCCAGAGAAAGAACCTTATTTATTAGAGCATCCACTTTATCAAAATATTTCTACCTCTGGAATCTGGCGTACGGATCTAAAGGCAGGAGACCATTTAGAAGTTGGACAGATGATAGGATATGTTACCGATTATTTTGGCAATATCTTAGAAGAAGTTTATGCAGAACATAGTGGGGAAATCCTATATTTAACAAAGACCTTATGGGCTGATAAAGATACTGAGGTTATCACTTATACAACGATATGTAACGGTGTAGAGTGTAACGAGCCTCACCATCATCATGCACATTGCAGTCACCATCACGACCATGACCATGAACACGACCATAAGCACAATTACAGTCATACTCATGGCGGCGATGTCGATATGGAAAACCACTTTAGATAAGAAGAATATAAAGATGACAGTGCAAAGTTGCACTGTCATTTTTTTTGTCACTTTTTAAAGTGACAACGTATCAGAAGATTTGTCACTTGTGCAACGTGACAAAGAGGCAATATGATTTGCTTGAACTTTTAGCATTTGTTTGCTATAATAAAGACAACAAAACAAGATGCGCATCGGTTTGTAAAACGAAACTAGAAACAAAATGAAAGACTAAATTTACTTATTAAAGAAGAAGGAGTTACATAATGAAAGAGAAAGTACAAAGTTTTGGCCGTTTCTTAAGCGGAATGGTTATGCCAAATATTGGTGCCTTCATCGCATGGGGGTTCTTAACCGCATTATTCATTGAAGCTGGATGGTTTCCAAACGCACAATTAGCAGCAATCGTTTCACCGATGTTAACTTATGTGTTACCAATTTTAATTGCTTACCAAGGTGGTAAGAGCGTAGCAGGCGACAGAGGTGCAGTAATCGGAGTAATTGCAACCATCGGTGTTATTTGTGGTACCGATTCGACCATGTTTATTGGTGCAATGATTATGGGACCTTTTGCAGGATGGGTAATCAAACAATTTGACAAAGCCGTAGATGGAAAGATTCCAGCAGGTTTTGAAATGTTAGTAAACAATTTCTCAGTTGGTTTAATTGGTTTAGCACTTATGGTACTTGGTTACTACTTAGTTGGTCCTTTTATGGCAGCAGTATTAGCAGTATTAAATGCAGGGGTTCAGATTTTAGTAGACCACAGCTTATTACCATTAGTATCCATTTTTGTTGAACCTGCTAAGGTATTATTCCTTAACAATGCAATCAATCAGGGTATCTTTACTCCACTTGGAATTGAACAGGCAAAAGAAGCTGGTAAATCTATCTTCTACATGATTGAAGCAAATCCAGGTTCTGGTGCTGGACTCTTACTTGCATATGCAGTATTTGCAAAGGATAAAGCAACAAAGGATTCTGCTCCTGGTGCATTTATTATCCACTTCTTCGGTGGTATTCATGAGATTTTCTTCCCATATGTATTAATGAATCCATTATTATTATTAGCAACCATCGGTGGTAGCGTTTGTGCTATGATTTATAATACCATCTTTGGTCTTGGTTTAGTAGGACCTGCTTCACCAGGTAGTATCATCGCCTTCCTTGCAATGGCTCCTAAGGGTTCCACTTTAGCAGTAGCAGGTAGCGTAGTAGTAGCAATGGTAGTATCTTTCTTAATTGCAGCACCAATTATTAAGATGTCTGGAACGAAGAGTAACTTAGAAGATGCAACAGCACAGATGAAGAATATGAAAGCAGAGTCAAAAGGACAGAAAACAGCATCTACTACAGAAAGTGTAAAACTTACCGCAGCCAATGTAAAGAAAATCATTTTCGCATGTGATGC
>CABUZU010000097.1 GCA_902496125.1 uncultured Lachnospiraceae bacterium | reverse complement strand
GCAGCCTTTGCACTATAAACGCCTTCTACTACCATATTAACTTCTTTCATCGCCTCTTCCATCGTATAGCCTTTACCAATCAAAATACCAGCTCTACGATTACGACTATGCATACTTGCACAAGTAACAATTAAATCGCCAATGCCAGAAAGACCATATAAGGTTTCCATCTTAGCACCCATTGCCATTGCAAGACGGCTCATTTCTGCCATTCCTCTAGTAATAAGAGCAGCCTTTGTATTATCTCCATAACCTAAACCATCTGCTGCTCCTGCTGCAAGAGCGATAACATTCTTTAACGAACCACCTAATTCAATACCTAAGATATCAGGACTGGTATAAACACGAAAAACAGAGCTCATAAAGATATTTTGAAGATATTCAGCTGTCTTTCTATCTTTTGCACCAATCACACAAGTGGTAGGAATCATACGGCTTACTTCTTCAGCATGACTAGGACCAGAAAGTACACAAACATTGGCATTTGGAATTTCATCTTCAATCTGGTCACAAAGTGTCATTAAAGTATCTTCTTCAATTCCCTTTGCTACATTTACAATAATTTGTCCATCTTTAATAAAAGGAGCAAGTTTTTTAGATGTCGCTCTGGTAAATACACTTGCAACGGCCATAACAATGACATCCACATCTTTAACCGCTTTTTCTAAGTCATATTCATATTCAATAGAATCAGGAATATCAACTTCTGGTAGATTCTTATGCTTTTTCGTATTTTTTAGCATATCAAGTTCTTCTGATACCGCAGACCATACGGTTACTTTGTGTCCATTATTATTTAATAATAACGCAATACCCATTCCCCAAGTACCAGCACCTAAAACAGTAATCTTATTCATAGTAAGACCTCCTTATTTTTTTTGACCTAGTTTATTTTCAGTTCCAGTCATTAATCTTAAAATATTTGCTCGATGTCTAAAAATTCCTAATGCTGTAAATACAAAAACTACAAGACAGGATTCTAAGGCATAATCCTGTCCAATTGCAATACGATTATCAGCAACAGACATTGTCCATGTAAATAAAAAAGCAATCATTCCTAAAATAGAACCTAAAGAAACAAAACGCGTAATAAATACGGTTAATACAAGGACAGCTAAACAGATGATAAAAATTCTAAAATCAAAAAGAGCAATAATCACACCACCTGTAGCAGCTACTCCCTTTCCGCCCTTGAAGTTCATATAAAAAGGAAAATTATGACCAAGTACAACTCCAAGACCCGTATAAAGAACCAATAGCATCACCATATCTGGTGAATTTTTAAATAATATACGAGTAAGTGTACATGCCAAAATTGCCTTTAACACATCACAAACTAAAACAATCGCTCCAGCTTTTTTCCCCATAACACGAAGTGTATTTGTAGAACCGGAATTACCACTTCCATAGTCACGAATATCGATTCCTTTTAGCTTTCCATAAAAATAGCTTGTTTGAAATAAACCAAAAACGTAACCAAGTATCAGACAAATAACACGTTCCATTGTTATTTCTCCTTTCTCTCTCTGGTAATGAATTTTAAAGAAGTTCCTTTAAATCCAAAGGCTTCTCTTATTTTATTTTCTAAATATCTTGTATAAGAAAAATGCATTAATTCCTTATCATTTACAAAAATAACAAATGTCGGTGGTTTTACCGATACCTGTGTCATATAGAAAATCTTTAATCGTTTGCCTTTATCTGATGGTGGTTGCTGTAAGGCAACTGCTTCTGTTAAAATCTCATTTAATACACCAGTTGCAATACGCATATTTTGATTTTGAATAACCATGTCAATGACATCAAACATTTTAATAAGTCTTTGACCAGACACAGCAGAAACAAACATAATTTCAGCATAAGGTAAGAAAGAAAGAATCTGGCGAATCTTTTCTGTGTGTTCCTTTACTGTTTTATTATCTTTTTCAATTGCATCCCATTTATTTACAGCAATGATAACACCTTTTCCTCTTTCATGAGCAATTCCTGCAATTTTTGCATCTTGTTCTGTAACACCCTCTGTTGCATCGATTACAACGATGACCACATCCGCACGTTCTACAGCAGTTACCGTACGAATAATACTATAACGCTCTAATTCTTCTTTAATCTTATTCTTTCTTCTAAGTCCTGCGGTATCAATAAAAATATACTCTTGACCATTGTGTTTGATAGCAGTATCAATTGCATCTCTAGTAGTACCTGCAATATTCGAAACAATAACACGGTTTTCACCAAGCAAACGATTGATAATAGAAGATTTACCTACATTTGGTTTACCTACAATCGCAATCTTTGGTCTTTCATCCTCTTCTTCCTCTTCATTGCGAACAGGAAAATGTTTAATGACTTCATCTAACATATCACCGATTCCAAGACGAGAAGAAGCAGAAATCGGAACAGGATCGCCCATACCTAGATTGTAAAATTCATAAACGTCTGGCATAAATTTTTTAAAACTATCTACTTTATTTACAACCAAAATAACAGGTTTTTTACTTCTTCTAAGCATATTAGCAACCTTAGAATCCGCATCTTGAAGTCCTTGACGTACATCGGTAATAAAAATAATAACATCTGCTGTTTCCATTGCAATTTCTGCTTGTTCTCTCATTTGTGAAAGAATAATATCCTTACTATCAGGTTCAATACCACCTGTATCAATTAATGTAAAATTATGATTTAACCAGCTACAATCTGCATAAATTCTATCTCTTGTAACACCTGGGGTATCTTTTACAATGGATATATTACTTCCGGCTAGTGCATTAAATAAGGTAGATTTTCCAACATTTGGTCTACCTACTACAGCCACTATTGGTTTACTCATGTATTTTTCCTCCTAAAATATAAAATGATAATATCTAATTTTCTAATTCGTAGACATTGTGTGCATAGGTTTCTTTCGCATTTCCAATCATTGCATCAACAAAGTCTTGCCCGCTTGATTTTACACGAAAGATTGGAACTTGTAAAGTATTTTGAAGCTGTGTAATGGTAATATCATCCAAAAAAACATCTTCTTCACTTCGTAACATATCAACTGGAATAAATAAAGCTTCTCCTAATTTTTTATCTTTTAGCTGCTCTTTTAAATCCGTTCCAGTAATTAATCCTGCTACCGTAATTTTTTCTCCAAAGAAACGATTTTCAATTGGATATAAATGAACACAGACATTTGGAAATAACTTATGAATGTTTTCAATACATATAGCTAAAAATGGAGCAGCAAGCTTTCCAGTCGCAATAGAAACTTCCCTCTTTCTGTCATCTCCTTCTAATCCTTCTAAAGCCTTTTTTGTTTCATCTAAAAGAAGACGAATCATTCCTACACCATTTTCTAACTGCAAGTAATTATCATATCGGCTTTCCTCTGGCATTTGCCTTTCAGCCAAAATATAGAACTCATCACTAGCATGAATAAAATGCATACCATATTTTTGATAAAATTCTTTTTGATAATGCTCTACTAAGTCAATAACTGCAATTGCATCTTCCTTTGTAAAGCTTTCTAATTTACATAACCCTTCACGATATTTAGTAAGACCTACAGGAACAATGGATACACTTTGCATTGTTGGACAATATTTACCAAGTTCCTTAATTGTAAACTCTAATTCCTTTCCATCATTATATCCTTTACAAAGTACAATTTGCCCATTCATCACTACATCATTTTCATATAAATAGTCAATCTTTTCTAATGCTTTTCCTGCAAAACGATTGTGTAGCATTTCACAACGAAGCGTTGGATTCATTGTATGAACCGATACATTAATTGGCGATAGATGATATCTTACAATACGCTCTAAATCCTTTTGTTTTAAATTGGTAAGCGTAATATAGTTTCCTTGTAAGAATGAAAGTCTAGAGTCATCATCTTTAAAATAAAGAGTTTCCCTCATACCTGGTGGCATTTGGTCAATAAAACAAAAGATACATTTATTACTACAAGAACGATATTCATCCATTAATCCATTCTCGAATATAAGACCTAAATCCTCATCCATATCTTTTTCAATTTCTAATTCCCATTCTTCTCCATTTGGCTTTTCAATAAGAAGGGTTAATTCTTCCTCCTCTGTTAAAAATTGGTAATCAAAAATATCTTCAATTGGAGTATCATCAATCGAAATTAACACATCTCCTACTTCAATTTCTAGTTCCCAAGCAATAGAGCCTTCTAATACTTTACTTACTCTATGTCCTTTTTGTTTCATAAATATTAAACCTTTCTATTTACATTTTGTTTCTATTATCATATCAATCGAAAGGAAATTTGTAAAGATTAATAAGATATTTAAATTTGGACTTGACTAAATTCCTATTATCGGTTTAAAATGGAGGTGCAAATTTGAATATATAGATAGATAAAGGGAGATTTTTACTCATGTCTAATGATTACACATTTAAAAACACAATGCCTGTGGCACCATTAAAGATTGCAGCTCTTGAAAGTTGCAAAGATTTTGCAAAATCTGTAGATGATTATATTGTTACTTTCCGTCACAATGACTATGAAGCCTTAAAAAGTACACAAGCAAGTAGCTTAGAACTTCGTGGATATGAAGCAGATTCTTATTTAGTAGACTGCGTTTGCCCACGTTTTGGTAGTGGTGAAGGAAAGGGTGTTATCAATTCTTCTGTTCGTGGTAGTGACCTATTTGTTATGGTTGATGTTACAAATTATAGCTTAACTTACAATGTATGTGGTAATACCAATCATATGTCACCAGATGACCATTTTCAGGATTTAAAGAGAATCATCTCTACTGCAATTCCATCTGCACATCGTGTAAATGTTATTATGCCTTTCTTATATGAAAGTCGTCAACATAAAAGAACCAAACGTGAATCCTTAGATTGTGCATTTGCTTTAGAAGAATTAGTAAATATGGGCGTTCACAATATTATTACTTTTGATGCTCATGATCCTAGAGTACAAAATGCAATTCCACTTCATGGTTTTGATAACTTTATGCCTACTTATCAATTTATTAAAGCAATCTTAACAAAGGAAAAAGACCTTGTAATTGATAAAGACCATGTTATGGTAATTAGCCCTGATGAAGGTGCAATGTCTCGTGCAGTCTATGTAGCAAATAACCTAGGCGTTGATATGGGTATGTTCTATAAGAGAAGAGATTATTCTAAGGTTGTAAATGGACGTAATCCTATTGTAGCTCATGAATTCTTAGGAAGCAGTGTGGAAGGTAAAACCGTAATCATCGTTGATGATATGATTGCTTCTGGTGAAAGTATGTTAGATACCGCAAGAGAACTTAAAGAAAGAAAAGCAAAGAAAGTTATTGTTTGTTGTACATTTGGTTTATTTACAAATGGTTTTGAAAAATTTGATGAATTCTATGAAAAAGGATACATTAATGATATCATTACCACAAATCTAAATTATCGTCCAGCCGAGCTTTTAACAAAACCTTGGTATGTTGAAGCAGATATGAGTAAATATTTAGCTTCTATTATCAATACCGTTAACCATGACGTTTCAATCAGTGAACTTTTATCAAATACAGATAAGATTCAAAGAATTATTAATAAATATAATAATGGTGAATTATAATATAGACAAAAAAGGGGATTGCAGCAGTTGCAATCCCTTCTTTCTTACATGAAACTAATAACTGGATTTTCTGGAGCCTTTGTAATTTTTACTTCTGAAGCATAAAGAACAGGTCCTTTTCCTTCATAGTCTTGCCAATCTTCAATTGAAATCTTAGCAGTAACATCAACCCAATCACGATTCTTTAATTTACTTGTTTGATTACTCTTACATACAAATCCTAAAAATGCCATATCATCTTCACAACAAGTCATTGCCATACGTCCTGGCACAAAATATCCTGCTGGAAATTCTGGTGGAATTAATACCATTCCTTTATAACGGATAACCTTTCCATCATATCGTTCTGGATGGTCTAGTGCATCTAAGTACCAAATACCATAGGTATTATCATCTAAATGAATCATAGGTGCATCTAAATCAAAAGGTAGATCTTCCTCGCTATATTCTTCTACTTCTCCATTTTGATCTTCAAATACAACCTCTGCATTTGGATTTACTGCCATAACCGTACGCTTTAATGGTGCTAAATCTTCAATTTCGTCACAACGATTAAAGATAACAAGTTCTGCATTTTTTACCATTTCTCCAAAAAGAGATTTCATATTTCGATAAAAGACATTAAATTTAGAAGCATCTACATGTGTGATTTGTTGTTCGATAACCCAATTAGAAGGTATCGTTACATCTTTAAACATCCACATTCCATTAAACTCTACAATCACTCGTTCTGGATTATGTTTTTCTTCTAGCTTCTTTAAATTTTCAGCATTAAAGTCTTCGATTTCTTCAATTTCTTCGATAACCGTATTGGTATCTGCTAATAATTCTTCATCATACTCTGTCATACCCTCTTCACAAAGAAGTAACAGCGTTTTTCCTTCGATTTGAAAATAGCTCTGTCCTAAAGTAAACTGAATAAATTCAGTTTTACCACTTTCTAAAAAGCCATTTACTAAATATACTGGAATTTCCATCTTCTTTCCTCCTAAGCAAACAACTCTTTAAGCTTGTCTTCATTAATTTTAGAACCAATTACACAAAGTTTTCCTGTAACATCAGGTTTTCCTTTACGAAGTTCATATTCACCAGGTACATAATCAAAATAAAACCATACACCCTCTTCATTACTAGCAACTAATCCTTTTGCACGAAGAACTGCACCATAAGTTTCATCATCAGAAAGCTTTGTAAGCATACTAGTTAGTTCATCTTCTGTAAATACCTTAGCAGTTTCAAATCCCCAACTTGTAAAAATATCATCTGCATGATGATGGTGGTGGTGATCGTGATCATGATGGTCATGATCGTGGTGCTCATGGTCATGGTGGCAGCCACAGCTACATTCTTCTCCATGTTCGTGATGGTGATCGTGATGGTGATGTTCTACTTCTTCCATCATTTGAGAAACTAAATCAATACCATTTCCTTCCATAACCTCTAACATACGACTTCCTTCTAATTGTTCCCAAGGAGTTGTAATAATCTGTGCATCCTTATTGATGCTTCTTAAAAGCTCAATTGCCTTTTCAAGCTTGTCTGGTTTAATATTTCCAGTACGGCTTAAAATAATTGCACCAGCATGTTCGATTTGGTCATTGTAAAATTCACCAAAGTTTTTCATATACATTTTAACCTTCATTGCATCTACAACAACGGTCGCACTATTTAAACGAACATCTTTTTCACCATCTAATACACGAACTGCTCTAATAACATCAGAAAGCTTACCTACACCACTTGGCTCAATAATAATGCGGTCTGGATGATATTTTTCTAATACTTCTTTTAAAGAAGCTTCAAAATCACCAACTAATGTACAACAAATACATCCAGAATTCAT
>CABUZU010000096.1 GCA_902496125.1 uncultured Lachnospiraceae bacterium | reverse complement strand
TTGAATCCATGAAGGGACTTTTGCGTGCACAAGTTGAAATTCAAAAGGCGATTGATAAGAATACTCCACCGCTATTAGTATTAGACCAATTTATTCCTTGGAAACAATCAGTAGTTGGTACGGATTATTTATATGTAGTTTATCCTTCTAAGCGTGGAGGCTTTAACGCACAGGCTGCACCAATTTCTGAAGATGATAGGGGATTAAAATGCCCATTTCCAGAAAATTGGAGAGGGCTTTCGAATGAAGAATTAGAACAAGCAAGTGGAATATCAGGACTAAGATTTTGTCATAACAGTGGATTTTTAATTGCTGGCGAGACATTAGAATGTGTACAAGAAGCTTGTAAAAAGGCAATTGGAGCAAAAATATAATTTTTTTGAAAATATTACTTGACTTTTTTAATTGTTTAGTATATACTTACTGAGGCATCGAGGTGTGGCTCAGTTTGGTGGAGCGCCGTGTTCGGGACGCGGAGGCCGCAAGTTCGAATCTTGTCACCTCGATATCTCGGATATCATTTCACTCGATGCAAGGTAGGTTATATGGCTCGTTGGTCAAGCGGTTAAGACGCCGCCCTCTCACGGCGGAAACAGGGGTTCGATTCCCCTACGGGCTATTTTTAAAAGGGGACAATAATTATTGTCCCCTTTTACTTTATAATATTTAAAAAGAATGGACGGGGAAAAAATGCAGGCGTATAGTAATGATGATGTAAGAACTTTATCAGGAGATGTTTTATTATCTACACCAAGCTTTGAATGGGACATGTTTCGTATGCAACTTCTAGAGGACTGGAATATTGAAGTAACAGAAGAAGCAATTGAGAATAGCTTGGTATTTAAGATCGGAGATGTAACCGTTGCTTGTTCAATGGTTGAGGGATTTAAGGAAGGCAGTGTAGAGGCAGCTGACCGTAGCCAAGAATGGATTGATGCAGTAAAGGTAGTCAAGACTCATACTGCTTATATCGAAGTAGGTATTTTAGATTGTACGAATCCATTACAGAGAAATATCTTACTTACTATGGTAGTTTCTAGTATGTTAAAGGCAGAAAATGCAATTGGATTTTATTTTTATCCAGTGGTTTATCGCCCAGGAAACTATATTGATAACGCACAGGACTTAAAGAACGATAAATTCCCAATTTTAAACTGGGTTTATATTGGAATCTATAAGAAAGAAAATGGTCATTTTGGTGGATATACCTATGGTTTAGAAAATTTTGCCAAGGACGAAATTGAAATTCCAGAAACCAAGAATGATGCATATTCATTGTATCAGTTCTTATATCAGATTGTCTCCTATGTCATTATGAATAATGATGTATTAGAAGATGGACAAAAGATTGGAATGAATGCAGAACACACCTTTGAAATTACACGTTCAAATGGTGTGGTATTAGAAGGAACAACTGTAAAAATTGATTTTTAACCAAAAGAAGGAAAAGAAGCGATGTATATCACTCCTTTTCCTTTTCTTTTTCTTTCTTCTCTCTAATTTGTCGAATTGCATCCTTTACCGCTGCTTCCTCTTCCTCCCTTGCAATGACTCCTGCAAGACGAATAATACGAGTTAAATTGCTAAGTAAAATTAGAGCTAGTGGTATTAAAATAACTGGAATAAATACCAATGGATTTGCGGCAAGTCTTGAAATTTTCCCTAAAACCTTTGATGAATAAATGACCTTACCAATTAAATATTTAGACTGTACGTCATATAAATCAACGGAATTATTCTTATCCCCCTTTGTCTGATAACGAAAACTATTTTTCTCCTTTGTAACCTTCGTTACACGGTGAGTATTTACCATTCCATCTAGTGCTGGGTCTGAGGAATAAAATGAGATAATATCCCCTTTTTGTATCGTAGAAGGGTCTACCTTCTTTACAACAATCAACGTATCGACATCAAAAGTAGGTTCCATACTTCCTGTTGTAATTCGAAGTGCTGTATATCCTAAAATCTCCGGCGGACTGCCAGGTTTTGTCATTAGCACAACACAAAGTACCACGATTGCCGATGCAATAATGAGAATGGAAAGAAGATTTACCAACGCAAAAAATCCTTTCTTTATCATTCTTCATCCTCTTTTTTAGGTTCTTTACGTTCTTTTAATCTTTGTACAATATAATGAGAAAGCGAGCTTTCCTTCGCTTTTTGAAGAGCTTTTTCCTTTGCTAGATTTGCTTGTTCTAAAAGCTTTTGTGCTTCTTCTAGCTTCTTCTTTGCTTCTTCCATCTCTTTTCTTGCCTGCTCGATTTCCTCTCTTGCTTGTGCTTTCGCTAACAAGGCTTCCTGTTTTGCCTGCTCTTTGGCAGTTTTCACTTCCTGCTTTGCTTGTTCTCTAGCAACTTCAGTTTCTTTTACTGCTTGCTCTTTTATTGCTTTGGTTTCTCTCTTTGCTCTATCCTTTGTTTCCTTTAATTCCTGTCTAGACTTTTCTTTCATCTCTTTTAATTCTTTTCGCAACTGAGACTCAATTTTTTCTGCCTGCGACTTCACCTTTTTTATCTCATGATTTGAATCAGCCTTGGTTTGATTTAGTAATTGCTCTGCTTGAGACTTGGTCTCTTCTAGTTCTTTCTTAGCTTTTGCTTTGGTCTCTTCTAGTTCTTCTATGGTTTTTGCCTTCGTCTCTTCTAGCTCCCTTGCAATCTCTTCTCTTACCTTCTTCTCTTCGTTTGCCTCGGCTTCCTTTTGCTGCCTAATCTGTCTTTCGCCTTCTAATTCATCTTGAACTTGATTTAACTCATCCTCAGTCTGTGCCTTCATCTGCTCTAGAAAATCCATCTGACCAGATAACGACTCCATCTGCCACTGCATATCAGATAAAGACTGTTCGAGTTCTTCACATCTTGCCGTTTGCTCTTCTAATTTCGCCTCCGCATCAAGCTGTGCCTGTGTCACTTCCTCAACAAAGACCTTTCTTACCTCAACCTCTGGAATATCAGGGCTATCAACAATCTCTTCCTTGATTTCTTTAATAAATTTCGGCTTAATTGGCTCTCTTTTTTCTTTTGCAAGCTCGGTTAAATTTCTAGAATCCTCTAACAAACTTTTAAAAACTGTATAGTTGTTAATTAAATTGATGTACATCTGTAAGAGGTATTCTTCGTCAAATTCCATTGCCGTATCTTGCTCTTCAATCGAATATCCAACTTCATCATAGCTTTCAATAAATTGCCATAGCTGATAACAGGTTCGATAATCTGGATCTTTCATCATCAAGTTAGTTCGCTGAATTGGGCTTCTTACCTTCGCACAACCATTCATGATATCACAAAATGAACTCGTTCGAAGCGTTCTAGACAACCTTCTTACACGGTCGATACGCTTAAATAAATCCATGTTATCAGTATCATTTTCTACTAAGCTTTGACGATTTTTAATGGTCATCTCGACTTTATAAGAGATTTCTTCATAGGCATCATCAATCTTGCTTTCCATATTGAAAACATTACAGGTTTCATCTCCTGTAGACCAGAAGATTACATCTGTACGTTTATCTACGAATGCAAATAGACGCTGAATCAAATGATAGACAAAACGATTCTCATATAAGTCAAAGCTCTCCTCCGTCGTCACATTCAAAATATGAGTCGGTTGGATTTCTCCTTGTGCATTCACATTCACAAATTGGGTATTCTGACTTAAGTGACGAACACTATCCGCTGTAATTTTCTTCGCTAGTGCAACGGGAACAACCTCCTCAGAAGTTGCAATAAAACGCCTTGGCTTATCTACGATATTGAAGATTGCGGTAATTCCCTCTTCAATTACTGTAAGCCACTGCTCATCAACAACCTTATGAAGTACTCGGTTCTTTTGTTCAATTGTATTATTTCCAGCTTGTACTATTTCAAACAGATATTGGAAATACCTGTCGTCTTCTAGCGACTCCCCTATCGCCTCGGTGTATTTTAGATATAAATCATTAATTGAAGTTTCTTCCATATTTGTCTCCATGTGTGGGTTTTAGCTATTAAGTGGTTTAATAGAAATTTTGAATCCTTCTCAGATATGCCTTACTATCTTCCATTCCTACTTTTCCAAATGTCTTTTCTATGTAGTTAATTAATCCAGTAATTTCATCTCTTACGAAGGTAACGTTCATACTTTCAAATTTCTTTAATACCTTACGTGCTAAAATGTAGTCCATACCGCCAAGTTCGGTTCCGCCACAAGCAACGTAAACGGGTACAAAGTCATACATCTGTTTTACAATACGGTTACCAAAAGATAATTTAAATCTGGTAATTAAGTAGCTGTCAAGCTTTTGCATTTTCTCCATTAAATCATCGCTAATTGGATAATCCTGTTTTGCTTTTTCAAACATTTCTTCTAAATGGTCAGAAGTAATAAAGCACTGTGGCTGCATTTCGCATTCAAATGCATCGGCTCTTTCATTTAATTCGATTGGCATTGCACGGTCGTAAACCTTATCGGTAATCGTAAAAGTTGAGTCATCGTTGTTTGCAGTACCAATAAACCAAGTACTATCAGATACATGGATTTTACCAGCATCCATCTTCACCGGGTCTCCTTCCCAAGCAGTAGGTACTAAATCTAAAATCCATTCTTCCTTACTAGGCATTTCTAGTACGGATAACATCTCAGCAAAATAGTATTCAATTCTTGCTAAGTTCATTTCGTCAAGTACAATTAAAGTCGGGTCTTTACGATAATTTGCTTCATATAAAGCTCTTAAAAACTCGGTTTCATTAAATCGTTTTGCAAATTCATTAAAGTATCCTAACAATTCAGAACGGTCACGAAATGACGGCTGAACGGATACAATTGTTGCAGGATTGTCCATATATCTACTAAAAGAATATGGTAAACTTGTCTTACCAGTACCAGAGATACCTTCTAGGATTAATAGCTTACTTGCTGCCATACCAGCAACAAATCTTCTAACAATTTCCTTCGTATAATATAAATGCAATTGACTTGCCGCATAGAGTCGATACCCTTCTGCAAAATCTTCTAGTGAAATACTATTGTCATATTCTGGTGGCTCAAATTGTGCATACTTTTCGTCTACCAAAGTAAGTTTTGGGAAACGATGTCCATTTGTCGCACTTGCAGTAGCATCTGCCGATACTGCGGCAACCACAGGAACACCTTTTTTTGCTCCACTCTGGTCAATATTGGTTACATTTTCTAAGCTTGGAATAACATCCTCAGTTAGGGCAGAAGCCCCCATATACGGGATTCTTTCCGTTCCACCCATCGCATTAACCTTTAGTGCTAAAATGCTATTCTTTTCATCCATTAAATCAAGTACTTGCTTATTTAATCGACCAATTTCCTTATATAAGGCTGCATTGTCGCTCTTATCCGCCTTTAACTGATAGTGTAAAATGGCTCTACGAACTAAAATTACAACAATCAATACTGGTATTAAGAAGAGTACTAACATTAGTAATACAGACAATACTTTTCCTACAATACTTAACGTTGGAAAATAGGTACGAAAAATTAAGAAATATTCCACCCAACCAGTAATAAATAACTTTACAAAG
This sequence comes from uncultured Lachnospiraceae bacterium, assembly GCA_902496125.1. Lineage (GTDB taxonomy): Bacteria > Bacillota > Clostridia > Lachnospirales > Lachnospiraceae > TWA4. The sequence continues at coordinate 1,979 of CABUZU010000096.1, read as the reverse complement.
GCAACGAGCCATGTAACGATATTATATACAACCTGTGATAATACTTCATAAGCAAACTTTAAAAACTCACTCATTCTTACTCCTCTTTATTCGTATCTTTTGCCTTTTGTAATTGTTTGGCAGCTTCCTTCTTCATTGCCTCTGCCTCTTCTAAAAGCTTTCTTGCTTTTTCTAATTCTTCTTCTGCTTGTGATTTAAACTGTTCTTGTTCCTTTGCACTTTCCACAGCAATCGCTTTCTTTAAACGAATACTAATCATAATCAAGTTATAAACCTGATAGATGAAGAATAACAACATTGGAAGTACAATGACTACTAAAAATCCAGTACTGCTTGATAAGAAATTAATTACCTTACCTAAACTTGCAATGTGTGTAACATATTTACCTACAATATCACCATCTGAAATCACATGAAGGTCAGCAACACCATTGTTATTATCACCGACTGTGGTATAACTTCTTACATCGCCTGATTTTTCAATCTTTTGAATACGGTGAGTATTAATTGCATATTCATTATCAATAATGGTATGGAAACTGATGATGTCTCCTTCTTTTAATTTGGATGTATCACATTTTTTAATAAAAATCAAATCATTTTTATTAAAGGTTGGGGACATAGAGTTGGATTCTACTACCATTGGCGTATATCCAAAGATACTTGCTACATGTTGATTATCCCTTGTTGCCATTGTTGTGAATGCATACAGTGCCGCTAAAAGGATAATTCCCCATAGGATTACACTGAGTACAATCGTTCCTAAACGTTTTACTGCTTTCATCTCATTTCTCCTTGACTAGTTCTTTTTATTTTTTTCTATCGTCTCACCCGTAAATCGAAGGCGAATCGAATAATCAGCTGCCTTTAATTGGTCGGTACACGCCGGATCCGTGCCCTCCATCCAAATATGTACTAAAATTGGCTTATTCTGCCCCTCTACTAAAGAAAACATCGCATTTTTCTTTGTAAGAGTCATCTTACTTGATATTGGCAGACCAAAGGTTTGTGCTTTGCCAGAGGTTTTACTCGTATCACCCATACCAGGGTTGTAAATCCAAGTCTTACCATCTGCACTAAATGCAATCCTCATTGCCTTTGGAAGGTTTGGATTCTTAGACGAAACCAAGGTTCCATCTCCTGCCCTTTCACTACTATTTGCACTAGTAAGATGCACAATCATATCTTTTTCTGCAATAAAGTGAAGAGTAAACTCTAAATACGCCCCACTCTTTACTGAAACTGTCTGACCATTCTCATAAGTAAATACCTTATAATTAGAGGTCGTTACCGGTTCAAGCGGAACCTCTCTCATCGAAAATCCCTTATCCCTTTTAATCCTTGCTGCAATCGATTCAAAAGACAGGGTCTTTACATACTGTTCAAACTTCTGATGCGGGTCTAAATCCATACGAAGGTCCGTACCAGCTACAATCTCTAGATTCATCGTATTAACCTTTGTATTATCCGCAATGGAAAACCACGCCACCGTAGCAGCGGTCAATGCTACTAGTGCTAGAAGCACCAATAAAAAAGATGTATAGAGACGAGTCTTTGTTGACATTTTCTTCTTCTTCATGATCTACTCGCCCCCTCATTTAACACACCATAAAACCCAAGATATAAATCCGATTCATCAAAAGAAATCGCATCCGAACAATCTGGGTCACAACCTTCTAAATAAAAATAAATATCCACGGCATAAATCTTATTAAAATCCATCGAAATAAGCGGCTCCTTCGGAATCTGAAGTGAACCCCCATCAAAACCGATTGTATAATCAGAAATCAACTTACTAGGATCCTTTACCGCCTTTACCCTACTTCCATTTGAGCTTAACACCTGATTTGCACCAAGCGTTACTCCACCAACTACCGTGTTATAGACCTGATTTGCTTTCGGACTACTTGAGTCACTTAACTTTAAAATCACAGGAGATTTTCCATCAAACTTAAGACCAAGCCTAGTAGCCGTCAGTA
>CABUZU010000095.1 GCA_902496125.1 uncultured Lachnospiraceae bacterium | reverse complement strand
GCTTATCTTTTAACATTAGATGACGTAATCTCCATTTTGACTTAATTGAATGTCCATTAAGTCGGCAATTGTAATATTATCAATAACGTTGTTAACTGCATCGTCAATTTTCTTCCATACATAGACGGAAGGACAATTTTCATATCTAGAGCAGGTAGAAGGGTCGGTAATGCAAGTGGTAGGTGCAAGGTCACCCTCAGTTAGTCTTAAAATCATGCCCACAGTATATTCTTCTGGTTTCTTAGTTAAGAAGTATCCACCTTGTGGACCGCGTACACTTCGTACAAATCCAGCTTTATTTAAAATGGAAATAATCTGTTCAAGATATTTACCAGAAATTTCTTGTCTTTTGGCTACGTCTTTGATTCTTACGGGATTTTCGGAATTATTTAATGCCAAGTCTAGCATTAGACGTAGTGCGTATTTTCCTTTTGTTGAAATCTTCATAATACATCAGCTCCTTTCTTAATTTTTAGGGTCTCGTTCAATGGTTCCGCCACCGAGGACAACATCACCGTCATAGAATACGATGGCTTGACCAGGAGTAGCAGCACGAACGGGTTCATCAAATACACAACGGTATAATTCACCGTCTTTGTGGATAGTTGCCATCTGTCCCTTATGTGAATAACGTACCTTGGTTAACACATGCATTCCATCGGTAAATTCACAGACACCCATTGGATTTGGATTGCTAAAGAAGACTTCGTTTTTCCATACGTCTTCACCATTTCCAATGATAACTTCCTTGGTCTCTGGATTAATATCCATAACAAATCCTGGTTGCTTTAGGGAAAGTCCAAGACCTTTTCGTTGGCCGATGGTATAGTGGGTAATTCCTTTATGAGGGCCTAGAATTTGCCCGTCTTTTGTTACAAAGTTTCCTTTTTGTGAGTTAGTTAGTTCTTCACTTTGATTCTTCTCAATAAATCCAGCGTAATCATTATCTGGGATAAAGCAAATCTCTTGGCTATCTGGTTTGTTAGCAACAATTAATCCAATATCGGAAGCAAACTTACGAATCTGGTCTTTGTTGTATTCACCGACAGGGAAGAGTGTACGGCTAAGTTGTTCTTGGGTTAAATTATATAATGCATAGGTTTGGTCTTTGGTGTCGGTTTCGGATTTACAAACCGCATAACGACCGTTATCTAATTGTCTTACTTTTGCATAGTGACCAGTAGCAATGTAATCGGCTCCGATTTCTAAGCTACGGTCTAAAAGAGCTTCCCATTTTACATATCGATTGCAAGCAATACATGGGTTTGGGGTACGGCAGTGTTGATATTCATCAATAAAATAGTCGATAACCTTTTGTTGAAAAATATCTCTAAAATTTAAAACATAATGAGGGATGCCGAGTTTATTTGCTACACGTCTTGCATCGTCAGCAGCAGTTAAACCACAACAGCCTCCCTCTTTCTCATCTTCAAAAATATCTCGTTCAGGCCAAATCTGCATCGTAATACCGATGACATCATAACCTTCTTCTTTTAAAAGCCAAGCAGCCACAGAGGAGTCAACTCCTCCGGACATGCCAATTACAACGCGTTTTTTCACGTAAAACCTCCTGTTTATTCTTCTAACTTGACAAGTTCATCGCCAACATGGATTGTTCCACCCTTTAATACTCTAGCAAAGACACCTTCTCTTGGCATAATACAGTCACCCATTACTTTGTAAATTTCACAGTGACTATGACATTTTTTACCAATCTGAGTCATTTCTAATAGGACATCGTCACATTGAAAGCGAGTACCGACTGGAAGATTTTTGAAATCATATCCGTCAACGATTAAGTTTTCACCAAAAGCACCGAATTCAACTTGAGCCCCTCTTGCTCTAAATTCTTCGATTTTTTCATAAGATAATAGACTTACTTGGCGATGCCATTTGCCTGCGTGGGCATCATTTTCAAGCCCCCATTCTTCAATTAAAAGTGCTTGTGGTACTTCATGTTTTTGAGTTCCTTTTTTTTCACTAATGCAAATGCCTTTTACAACTCCCATAATTACACTGGACCCCTTTTCCTAGTTTTCTTATATGAAATAATTATACGCTAATTAAAGAGTTGTGTCAACTGATATTTTCCTAGCAATTTCTGCAAATACATTTGTTCTAGTTGCAAAATTTTCATCTTCATGGTATAAGTTAGATGCAAAAAAACGGAAAGGAGACATTTCATTGTATGTTTAAAATTTCAAAAGCTGAATGTCTAGCACAAAACATCTACTTAATGGAAGTAGATGCCCCCAGAGTTGCCAGTTCTTGTAAGCCTGGTGAATTTGTTATTGTAAAGATGGATGAAGTAGGGGAGAGAATTCCTCTTACCATCTGTGATTATAACAAAGAAAAAGGAACGGTTACCATTGTATTTCAAGTAGTTGGTGCATCTACTTATCGTATGTCCAATCTAAAAGCTGGAGATGCATTTTTAGATTTTGTAGGTCCTCTTGGATGTGCATCAGAATTTATTCATGAAGAGATATCTGTGTTAAAAAATAAAAAATATCTCTTTGTTGCAGGTGGTGTAGGTGCTGCACCTGTCTATCCACAGGTAAAATGGATGAAAGAACATGGTATTGATGTGGATGTAATCGTTGGAAGTAAAACAAAAGATTTACTTATCTTAGAAAAAGAGATGGCTAAGGTTGCTGGTAATCTCTATATCACAACGGATGATGGTTCTTATGGAAGATGTGGAATGGTCACAGAAGTTATTAAGGATTTAGTAGTTAATCAAGGTAAGAACTATGATGTCTGTGTAGCCATTGGTCCTATGATTATGATGAAATTTGTTTGTCTTCTTACAAAAGAATTAGAAATTCCAACTATCGTCAGCCTAAACCCCATTATGGTAGACGGTACTGGTATGTGTGGAGCTTGTCGTGTCAGTGTTGGTGATGAAGTAAAATTTGCCTGCGTAGACGGTCCAGAATTTGACGGACATCTTGTAAATTTCGATGAAGCGATGAAACGTCAACAAATGTATAAAACTAGTGAAGGTAGAGCGTTCTTAAAAGCCAAGGAAGGCGATACCCATCATGGTGGATGCGGAAACTGTGGAGGTGACAAATAATGGCAGATGTATTAAAGAAAGTTCCAGTTCGTGAACAGGATGCGAAAGTACGTGCAACCAATTTTGAAGAGGTATGTCTTGGATATAATGAACAAGAGGCATTAGAAGAAGCTGCGCGTTGTATTAAATGTAAAAAGAACGCAAAATGTATCACAGGATGCCCAGTATCTATCAATATTCCAGGATTTATTGGTGAAGTAGAAAAAGGAAACTTTGAAGAAGCTGCTAATATCATTGCACAGTCTTCTGCACTTCCAGCAGTTTGTGGACGTGTATGCCCTCAAGAAAGTCAATGTGAAGGACAGTGTATTCGTGGTAAAAAAGGTGAACCAATTTCCATTGGTAAATTAGAGCGTTTTGTTGCAGATTGGTCTAGAGAACATGGTTTTGTACCTCCAAAAGCAAAAAAAATGAACGGTAAAAAGGTTGCAGTCATTGGTTCTGGACCAGCAGGGCTTACCTGTGCCGGTGATTTAGCAAAGCTTGGATATGAAGTTACTATTTTTGAAGCACTTCATGAACCTGGTGGAGTATTGATTTATGGTATTCCAGAGTTTCGTCTTCCTAAGCAGGGTGTTGTTCTTCCTGAAATCGAAAATGTTCGTAAACTAGGTGTAAAAATTGAGACAAATGTAATTATTGGTAAAACCATCACGGTTGATGAACTCTTTGATAAAGAAGGCTTTGATGCAGTATTCATTGGTTCTGGTGCTGGTCTTCCTAAATTTATGGGCATTCCTGGTGAAAATCTAAATGGAGTTTTTTCTGCCAATGAGTTTTTAACTAGAAATAATTTAATGAAAGCGTTTCGAGACGATTATGACACTCCAATTTTTAAAGGTAAAAAAGTCGTTGTAGTTGGTGGTGGTAATGTTGCAATGGATGCGGCAAGAACTGCTCTTCGTCTTGGCGGTGAAACTCATATTGTATATCGTCGTAGCGAAGCAGAGCTTCCTGCAAGAGCTGAAGAAGTGCATCATGCAAAGGAAGAAGGAATTATTTTCGATTTACTTACCAATCCAGTAGAAATTCTTAGTGATGAAGATGGTTGGGTAAAAGGTGTTAAAGTTCGAAAGATGGAACTGGGTGAACCTGATGCATCTGGTAGAAGAAGACCAGTTGAAATTGAAGGTTCCGATTTTGAAATCGAAGCGGATACGGTAATTATGTCCCTTGGAACTTCTCCTAATCCTCTAATTTCTAATACAACGGATGGATTAGAGATTAATAAATGGAAATGTATCTTGGCGGATAAAAATGGTAAGACCACTAGAGAGGGTGTATACGCTGGTGGAGATGCAGTAACAGGAGCTGCAACTGTTATTTTAGCAATGGAAGCTGGTAAGGTTGGAGCAAAATCCATTGATGAATATTTAACGAAAAGCTTATAAATGTAGAAAGGATTTGTGAGATAACATCATGTATAAAGAAATATATGAAAGGATTTTAAATCGAGAAGGTGTTTTATTAACCACAAGATGGATTGGTGATGAAGGAAAGACTTCTGATATTCAAAGAACGATAACCACTTGTGCGAAGGATGCTGGAATTTTAGAAGCGAAATTATTAGAAGACCATTATCTGGTAGAGCCCATCACACCAAAAGAACGATTAATTATTCTAGGTGGTGGTCATGTGGCAGTTCCTATTTGCTCGAATGCTGCTGGGTTAGGATTTGCAGTTACAGTTATTGAAGATAGAAAAACTTTCGCTACCAAAGAACGCTTTCCAGATGCAATGCAAGTTATCTGTGGAGATTATATAGAAAGCTTACAGAATCTTCACATTACTAGTTATGACTATATTGTGATTGTAACGAGAGGGCATCGTTCCGATAGCACCTGTTTAAAGGCTGTATTAGATGGTGAACTACCTGCCTATCTTGGAATGATTGGTTCTAGAAACCGAGTGCACCAACAGCTTGACATTTTAAAAGAAGCAGGCTATCCAGCAGAAGTTTTAGATAAAATTTGTACTCCTATCGGACTTGATATTGGTGCAATTACGCCCTATGAAATTTCGATTTCCATTTTAGCACAAATTATTTGCTATAAACGAAAACCCAGTCAATATTTCTTTGCTAAAAACCGCACGGTTAATACTTCTGATTTAGAATTAGATGTTTTGAAATATTTAGCCAAACATGAAGGAGAACCAATGGCAATGGCAACTATTTTTAATACAAGAGGTTCTTCTCCGCGTAAAGAAGGTGCTAAAATGCTAATTTTGCCAGATGGAACAATTATTGGAACCATAGGTGGTGGAATGATGGAAAATCTCGCCTATCAAGAAGGCCTAAATCTTATTGGAACAGGACGTTATAAGGTTTTGTATCTAAATATGAAAGGTAAAGTAGCTGCTAATGCTGGTATGGTGTGTGGTGGCGATATGGATGTTTTGGTAGAGGATTTATAAATAAAATAAATTTTGAAAAAGTCGATCAGATATAACTGATTGACTTTTTTTATTATTACAGAAAATAAATACTTGACAAATACCCTCAAGGGGTATATACTGTGGACAGATACCCACGATGGGTATTTGAAAGGAGAGATTTTATGGCAGAAAAAAATTGTTGTTGTAAAACGAGCAAAAAAAGAGAAGCTAAAGAATATAAGGATTTAATTAATCGTTTAAGTAGAATTGAAGGTCAAGTACGTGGAGTGAAGGGCATGGTGGAGAAGGATGCCTATTGCATTGATATCCTTACTCAAGTCTCGGCAATCAATGCTGCTCTGAATAGTTTTAGTAAGGAGTTACTTGGCAATCACATTCGTACTTGCGTAACAGATGATATTAAGCAAGGTAATACCGAAGTAACAGAAGAGTTAATTAAGACATTACACAAATTGATGAAGTAGGAAGGAGAAAACATGCAACAGTTTAATGTAACAGGTATGACCTGTGCAGCTTGTAGCGGACATGTAGAGAAGGCTACAAAGGCTGTGCCGGGTGTTACCAGTGTTTCCGTTAGTTTATTAACGAATTCTATGGGTGTCGAAGGAACTGCAAATCCAGTAGATATCATTGCTGCGGTAGAGAAGGCAGGATATGGAGCTTCGTTAAAGGGAGCGAATCCACAAAGCTCTACCAGTTATGATGTTGAGGCATTAGAAGACCATGAGACGCCAAAGCTTAAGAAGCGTTTAATTGCTTCCTTAGGATTTTTATTAGTCCTTATGTATATTTCAATGGGACACATGATGTGGGGATGGCCACTTCCTGGATTTTTAGCGAATAATCATGTGGGCATGGGACTTGCACAGCTTATTTTATCAGCGATTATTATGGTAATCAATCAGAAGTTCTTCATCAGTGGATTTAGTGGTTTGATTAGAAGAAGTCCAAATATGGATGCATTAGTAGCACTTGGTTCTACTGCAGCATTTGTCTATAGTACAGTAGCCCTATTTGCTATGACTATTGCTCAGACCAATGGTGATGACGCAGCAGTCATGAAATATATGCATGAGTTTTATTTTGAATCTGCTGCAATGATTCTTACATTAATTACAGTAGGTAAGATGTTAGAGGCTCATTCAAAGGGTAAAACAACGGATGCATTAAAGAGTTTAATGAAGCTTGCACCACAGACGGCAGTTCTTCGTCGCGATGGCAAGGAAGTAACCGTTCCGATTGCAGAAGTAAAGATTGGAGATATCTTTGTTGTAAGACCGGGTGAAAGCATTCCAGTAGATGGTGTGATTATCGAAGGAAATAGTGCGGTAAATGAATCAGCACTTACAGGTGAAAGTATTCCTGTTGATAAGGAAGTGGGAGACCGAGTATCTTCTGCTACAATGAATCAATCTGGTTTCTTAGTATGTGAAGCAACTAGAGTTGGAGAGGATACAACACTTTCTCAGATTATTAAGATGGTAAGTGATGCAGCAGCAACCAAAGCACCAATTGCGAAGGTTGCAGATAAGGTATCCGGTGTATTTGTTCCAGTTGTAATTTGCATTTCTTTAGTTACAATTGCAGCATGGTTAATTGCAGGACAGAGTATTGGATTTGCTCTTGCTAGAGGTATTTCTGTTTTAGTTATTAGTTGCCCTTGCTCATTAGGACTTGCAACTCCAGTTGCAATTATGGTAGGTAATGGTATGGGTGCAAAGCATGGTATTTTATTTAAGACTGCGGCTTCTCTAGAGAGTGCAGGAAAGATGGATATCATCGCACTTGATAAAACTGGTACGATTACAAGCGGTAATCCACAGGTAACTGATTTTGTAGTAGAACAGGGAGTAAAGAAGGAAGAATTATTTGAGGTTGCTTTTGCCCTAGAACAAAAGAGTGAACATCCACTTGCTAAGGCAATTATTGCTTATGCACAGGAGAAGAATTTAGATATTCCAGCTGTAGAAGATTTTAAAGCACAGACTGGTAATGGATTAAGTGGTAAGTTAAATGGTGAAGAGTTATTTGGTGGAAATAGTAATTATATTTCTACTAAGGCTAAGATTTCTGATAAATTGAAAGAAGAAGCGGATAAATTAGCACAGTCTGGTAAAACACCACTGTACTTTGCAAAGGCTGGCAAGGTAATGGG
>CABUZU010000094.1 GCA_902496125.1 uncultured Lachnospiraceae bacterium | reverse complement strand
ACCTTATTGTATGGTGTAGAAGTTAAATTCTACAATATGGAAGTCGAATTAAACAATAATCTTGAATGCAAATATGAAGGATTATATATTATTGGCGATGGAAGTGGGGTCACCCATTCCCTCTCCCATGCTTCTGCAAGCGGTGTCTATGTTGCTAGACATATTTGTGAAAAATTAGGCAAATAATTCTTGACTTTTTTGCTATCCTATTATATACTTGATAAAATAAAATATATTTTATTTTTTAGATTGAACAAGAGTTCATGAAGGGGTGCACCACCACGGGTACATTTCTTTGTGGACTCTTTTTCTTTTATACCCAAATAAATTCCAAAGGGAGGAACACTATGACAGTTAATGGAAACCTTGTTTCACTCGAAAAACCGCTCTCGGTAAGTGAATACCTAGAACAAAAAAATTATAACCCAAAACGTGTTGCAATTGAACTAAATCAAGAGATTTTACCAAAATCAAAGTATCAAACAACGATATTAACCGAAGCAGATACGCTGGAAATTGTAACTTTTGTTGGAGGTGGTTGATTTGTCTTGTAAATTTACAAAGGAAGAATTGTATGCTGCTCTATGCGAAAGGCACTCTCCTGAAACACAGGAGAAATTATCAAAAGGACGTGTAGCCATTGCAGGTCTTGGTGGCCTTGGCTCAAATGTTGCCTTTGCCCTAACCCGTATCGGAGTCGGTCATCTGCATTTAATTGATTTTGATGTGGTAGATATTACCAATTTAAATCGTCAACAATATTTTCTAGAACATATTGGAATGAAAAAGACGCAGGCTTTATACAGTGAACTGATTCGTATTAATCCTTATTTAGATATTCGAACTGACTGTGTAAAAGTAACAGATGACAATATCAAATCTCTTTTTGCTGATGATGATATTATCTGTGAAGCTTTTGATGTTCCAGAAGCGAAAGCGACTTTAGTAAATGGAATTTTAGAGCATTTTCCAAACAAAAAATTAGTTGCTGGTTCTGGACTGGCGGGTTATGAGAGTAGCAATCTTATCCGTACTCGTCGAGTTACTAAAAATTTTTATCTATGTGGAGATGAAAAAACAGTTAGCAGCTATGGAAAAGGGCTTATGGCTCCCCGTGCTGCTCTTTGTGCCGAACATGAAGCGAATATGATTACTCGTTTATTATTAGGAGAAGAAGACGTATAGTCTTAGAAAGGATATATTAATATTATGAAAGATACATTTTTTTTAAAAGGACATGAATTTACTTCAAGATTTATCTTAGGCTCTGGCAAATTTTCGCTGGATTTAGTAAAAGCTTGTATTGAACAAGCTGATGCACAGATTATTACCTTAGCACTTCGCCGTGCAAATAAAGGAGGAGTTGCTAATATTTTAGATTATATTCCTGATAATGTCACTTTACTTCCTAACACATCTGGTGCTAGAAATGCGAATGAAGCTGTACGTATTGCCAGACTTTCTAGAGAACTTGGTTGTGGTGACTTTGTAAAAATAGAAGTCGTTCATGACTCCAAATATCTTCTACCAGACAACTATGAAACAATTAAAGCTACTGAAATTTTAGCCAAAGAAGGATTTGTGGTTATGCCCTATATGTATCCGGATTTAAATGCAGCTCGTGACCTTGTAAATGCCGGTGCTGCTTGTATCATGCCTCTTGGCTCTCCTATTGGTTCAAATAAAGGATTATGCACCAAAGAGTTCATTCAAATCTTGATTGATGAAATTGATTTGCCTATTATTGTGGATGCTGGAATTGGTCGACCTTCCCAAGCTTGCGAAGCGATGGAAATGGGTGCTGCCGCTGTTATGGCCAATACAGCTATTGCAACTGCTGGTGATGTTCCTGCTATGGCAAGAGCATTTAAACAAGCTATTGAAGCCGGTCGAGCTGCTTATCTTTCTGGTATGGGAAGAACTATCGAGCGTGGAGCAAGTGCCTCTTCTCCTTTAACTGGATTTTTACAGGAATAATTGGAGGTATACAAATGGAAAACGAATATTTAAATAAAAGTATTTTAAATGAAGAGATTTTAGAAGATCAAAAGAAAAATCGTATTGACCATATGAGCTATCTTCCTGGAATGGAAGTACTTAAAGAATCTACTATTATGAATCAAGTTATTGATGCAATGAATCAATATGATTATGATAAATACACGGCAAGTGATGTAAAAAGAGCCCTAGCACATGACAATCGCACACCTGAGGATTTTGCAGCACTTCTATCACCTGCAGCACTTCCTTTTCTTGAGGAAATTGCTACAGCTACCCGCACAGAAACTCGTAAACATTTTGGTAACAGTGTTTATATGTTTACACCTATTTATATTGCAAACTATTGTGAAAACTATTGTATTTACTGTGGATTTAACTGCCATAATAAGATTAAACGTGCCAAATTAAATGCTGAAGATATCGAGAAAGAAATGGCTGCGATTGCAAAAACAGGTCTCCAAGAGATTTTAATTTTAACAGGGGAAAGCCGTAAAAAATCCGATGTAAAATACATTGGAGAAGCTTGTAAGATTGCGAAAAAATATTTTAAAGTCATTGGTCTTGAAGTTTATCCTATGAACAGTGATGAATACGCCTACCTTCATAAATGTGGTGCTGATTATGTAACGGTATTTCAAGAAACTTATAACTCCGATAAATATGAAACCTTACATTTAGCTGGTCATAAACGTATCTTCCCTTACCGTGTCAATGCACAAGAGCGTGCAATTAAGGGTGGAATGAGAGGGGTTGGGTTTGCAGCACTTTTAGGCCTTGATGACTTTAGAAAGGATGCATTTGCAACTGGTATGCATGCATTTTTATTACAACGAAAATATCCTCATGCGGAAATTGCTTTTTCCTGTCCTAGACTTCGTCCTATTATTAATAACGATCGAATCAATCCAATGGATGTTCATGAAAAACAGCTCCTACAAGTTGTTTGTGCTTATCGTCTTTTCATGCCATTTGCTAGTATTACCGTATCTACTAGAGAATGTGCCCGTGTACGCGATAATCTTGTAAATATCGCTGCTACTAAAATTTCTGCTGGTGTTAGTACTGGAATTGGTAGCCATGTTGATGAAATTGAAGAAAAAGGAGATGACCAGTTTGAAATTTCTGATGGAAGAAGTGTTGATGAAGTTTTTGATGCACTGTTAGAACATAAGCTTCAACCGGTCATGAATGACTATATCTATGTATAATCAAGTAATTGCTGTTACCAATCGTCATTTATGTAATGATTTTTTACCACAGATTGAAAAGGTGTGTGAGTTGCATCCAAAAGCAATGATTTTAAGAGAAAAAGATTTATCTGAATCTGAATATTTACAATTAGCAAAGAAAGTATTAGAAATTTGTGATACTTATCAAGTACCCTGCATCCTTCATTCTTTTATTAATGTTGCCAAAGAATTAGATTATAAAAAAATTCATTTACCCTTATCTTTACTAAAAGAGAACACAAATCACCTATCTGAGTTTACTACGATTGGATGCTCTATTCATTCTTTAGATGAAGCAAAAGAAGCAATCAATTGCGGTGCAACTTATTTAACTGCTGGTCATATTTACCAAACAGACTGTAAAAAAGGAGTGCCTCCTAGAGGTCTTTCCTTTCTTAAGGATATTTGCAACCACAGCTTGGTACCAGTTTATGCCATTGGTGGAATCCACTTAGATAAAACACAATTTGACGAAATTTTATCCTGTGGTGCAAGTGGTGGATGTATTATGTCTGGAATGATGAAATTGTAAAATAATACTAGGGGCTATTAATTGGTCCCTAGTAATTTTATTTTACCTAAGTATTTAATTAGATTTCCCTTTTCATCCCAAATTCCTTTGATGATAAGATTAAACTTGCGTTCTATTGAACTATTATTACATAAGAATCCTGTTCTTACAATTGGATATTTTTTAGAAATCTTAGGCTCTATATCTAACAATATATTCTGTATTCTTTCATTTTCCTTCGGTGTTGTAATGACCTCACTGACATCAAGAATCTTAGCAGCCCATTCTGAAAGAATCAATAAATCGGATTGCTCATTGTATTCAAATCGTCCTTCTCCCATTAATTCTTCAAATTCAAAAGAATCAATCTGCTCTCTATTACTCATTTGTAGAGAACCTTCTGAGTCTAATACATGGTTGTTTTTTAAGATTTCTTCAGTTGCCCTTTGAATTTGACCTTTTTCTTTGATACTAAGAGAATTTATGGCTAATTCTTTTTCTAAATCTGAAGCTACATCCATTAAGCACTCTAATAAAAGCGGATTAAAAGTTCCGCACTCTCCATTTACAATCATATCCAACGCTTTTTTATGTGAATATGGTGGTTTATAAACACGCTCACTTGTTAGTGCATCATAAACATCTGCTAAAGCCACAATTTGTGCTGCAATTGGGATTTCTTCTCCCTTTAATCCATCCGGATATCCCTTACCATCATAACGCTCATGGTGCCAACGACAAATCTGATAAGCATATTTCATAAGTGCTTCATTTTTACCAAATGGTACGCTATCAAGCATTTCAGCACCAACTGTTGTATGAGTTTTTACTAATTCAAACTCTTCTTTTGTTAACTTTCCTGGTTTATTTAAAACTTCACTTGGGATTGAAATTTTACCAATGTCATGTAACGATGATGCCATAGATATGACCATAATATCAGCTTCCGATAACTGATACTTATCCGTCTTTTTTATTAATGCATTTAAAAGTATTTCTGTCATGGTATTAATATGTAAAACATGGAGTCCACTTTCTGCATTTCTAAACTCAACAATATGACTTAGAATGGATACCATTAAGCTATTACTGCGTTCTTTTTCATAAACCTGCTCTGCAATAATTCTAATTAACTGCTTTTGTCTTGCATAAAGCATAATCGTATTTACGACTCTCTTTCTTACTACAATCTCATCAAACGGTCTTGTAATATAATCAACTGCACCAAGTTCATAAGCTCTATGAATATAAGAAACCGCATTTTCCGATGAAATCATAATGACTGGAACTTTATCAATCCATTTTGTTCGATTCATTTCTGCTAATACCGAAAATCCATCCATTTCTGGCATTACAATATCAAGTAATACAACATCTAATGAAGTACCAAATTTTTCGATAATATCAAGAGCCTGCCTTCCATTGGTTGCTTCAATAATTTGAAATTTATCTCCTAACATATCGTTAAGAAATAATCGGTTCATCTCTGAATCATCTGCAATTAATATTTTTCTTCTTTTGGTCAATTTTACCCCCCCCTCCTCAATCTTTCTTTATTTGGATGAACCATTTAGCCTTTTAAAAAAACAATCTATTTCCATACACACTGTTGATAATTCCCCTTTTTATACATTATTTTACTTGTATATCTTATCACAATTTTTTTGATACTTCAACAGGTTACACCAATTTATTCCAATTATTTATAAAACCATCTTGATTTTTTAACCTGTTTATTCTATAATCTCATCTTGTGCTTACAAAAAAAAGGAGGAAATTTTATGGCAAAATTACAAGTTGATTTAACAAAAGATTCGATTTTAAAATCATTAATTGTCTTTTCTGTTCCAATCTTAATTTCTAATATTTTCCAACAGCTTTACAATACCATGGATACGATGATTGTTGGACATATTTTAGGCGATACTTCTTTAGCCGCAATTGGAGCCTGCACCGCAATTTATGATTTACTAATTGGATTTGCACTCGGTGTTGGTAATGGGCTTAGTATTGTCGTTGCTAGAAACTACGGAGCAAGAGATGAGGACTTACTAAAAAAATCTGTTGTGGGTTCTTTAGTAATTGGAGTTATTCTTACCATTTTTATTATGATTATTTCTAGAATTGGATTATATCCTTTACTTCAATTATTAAATACACCAAAAAGTATTATTGACGAAGCTTACTCTTATATTTCATTCGTCACGCTTTTTGTTGGCGTTATGTTTGCCTATAATCTTCTTTCAGGCTTACTTCGTTCGATTGGTAATAGCTTTATGCCACTTGTATTTCTTATTATTTCTTCTATATTAAATATTGGATTAGACTTGTTATTCATTTCTAGTTTCAACATGGGAATTAAAGGTGCAGCAGTTGCTACCGTTATTGCACAGGGAATTTCAGCACTTTTATGTGCTTTTTATATTCTTAAAAAAGCAAAAATTTTACTTCCAAGCAAGAAACATTTTTCTTTTGATAGAATTTTATATTTAGAACTTGCCGGTCAAGGATTTTCTATGGGATTTATGATGTCAATTGTATCCTCTGGAACCGTTATTTTACAACGTTCTATTAATGGATTTGGGGATTCTATTATTGCAGCTCATACCACTGCTAGAAAACTTCAATCCTTTTTTACAATGCCGATTACAACACTTTCTATGGCTCTTTCTACTTTTATCTCTCAGAATAAAGGAGCTAATAAAATTGACCGTATTAGAGAAGGTATTAAAATTGGACATATTATTTCTGTTGTTTGGATGATTCTTGCTACGATTATTATCTTCTTCTTTGATAGATTCTTAATTAGCTTAGTTTCTGGTTCAACCAATGAAGTGATTTTATACAATGGTTCTAGATACCTAATATGGAATGTATTATTCTTTGCTCCACTTGGTATCTTAGTAAATCTTCGAAATGCATTACAAGGATTAGGTAAAAAGATTGTACCTCTAATTTCTAGTGTTATTGAATTTTTCGGTAAAATTGTATTTGTATGGTTATTTATTCCTAAGCTTGGATATTTCGGTGTTATCATCTGTGAACCTGTTATTTGGTGCTTGATGTGTATCCAACTTGTCTATTCATTTTATACAAATCCTTATATTAAGCAAAATAAGTCTGTTGCCGCCTAGCAACAGACTTATTTTTATTAATTTTTTTCCATCTTTAATCGT
The DNA here is from genome assembly GCA_902496125.1 of uncultured Lachnospiraceae bacterium. Taxonomy (GTDB): domain Bacteria; phylum Bacillota; class Clostridia; order Lachnospirales; family Lachnospiraceae; genus TWA4. Next base: position 855 of record CABUZU010000094.1, on the reverse strand, counting down.
TTTAAAAAAGTATCTTTTAACTGATTCTTTTCTTCTAAAACTCTAATCTGGCCTTTTAAATATTCAATATAATCTCTTGTTACCTTTACACCGTCTCGAACAGCCAAATCTTCATGTTTACTCATCTCATCTAGCCACTGCATAATGGATTTTTCACGAGTCTCATTATAAATATTATCTTCTTTTATAAACATCATTAAGACTCCTTATTTACAACAATTTCATCTAATGAGCAAATGGTAATGCCTTCCTCGGTTAATTTTTCACGAATCTTTTGAACAAAGGCTAGTGCCTTTTCTCCATCTCCATGAACACAAACTGAATCTGCTTGAATCGGAACATCTTTTCCTGTAATTGCTGTTACCTTTTTTTCTTTTACCATGCGAATTACTCGTTTGATTGCTTCGTCTTCATCGGTAATCATGGCTCCTTCTTTTCTTCTATTTACTAAAGAACCATCTTCTTCATAAGCACGGTCTGCAAATACCTCGGATGCAGCTCTAAGACCCATGTCCTTTGCGGCACGAATTAACTCTCCGCCGGATAAAGCCATTACAATAATACTTTTATCGTATTCATAAATGGCCTCACAGATTCCTTTTGCTAGTTTATAATCCTTCGCTGCCATATTGTAGAGGGCTCCATGAGGTTTTATATGCTGTAAGCGTACTCCTTTTGACTTACAAAAAGCATCTAATGCACCTATTTGATACATTGTATAAGCCTTTGCTTCTTGTGGTGTAATATCCATATTTCTTCTACCAAATCCCATTAAATCTAAGAAACCTGGATGTGCTCCAACTGCAATATTTGCTTCTTTTGCCATCTCAATCGTTTTATTCATTACTACAGGGT
>CABUZU010000093.1 GCA_902496125.1 uncultured Lachnospiraceae bacterium | reverse complement strand
GACTAAGACTGCAAAATAAATAACTAAGATTACTAATTTTAACATAATACTTTCCCCTTCTTTAGTTTACTTCAATGATTTAAAACTTTAACACATAAAAGTGAAAAAGTCAACCTTTTTCTTGTTTTTCTTATTTTGTGTGCTATAATGATGTTTGGTATTAAATTTAGGAAGGAGTTTTTTCATGCGAAAGACAATTAAAGCAACATTTTTTTTACTGTGTATGTCAATTTGTTTGATGCTATCGTCAAAGATTGCTTACGCAGAAAGTGATGATATTTATGACCCAGAATACTATACTCATAATTCGGCGGAAGTATCGACATATTCTACTGCTTCATCACAGATTAAAGCATATGATCATGGAGATAAAGAAGGCAGCAATATTGCATTATGTGTAGACGTTTCAAAGTGGAATGATGATATTGATTGGAAGAAGGTAAAGAATGCAGGAGTAAAGGCTGCATTTATCAGAATTGGTCATTCCATGTTAAATAATGGTAAATTTACTTTAGACCCTTATTATGAAAAGAATATTAAAAATGCTAAAGCAGCAGGTATTAAAGTAGGTGTTTATTATTATTCACAGGCTACTAATGCTAAAGAAGCCATTAATGAAGTAAACTTTATTTTAAAACATTTAAATGGAAAAAAATTAGATTTGCCAGTTGTTTATGATGCAGAATGTGGAACCTATACAGTAAATGGTAAGGTTTATGATGGAAAACTTGGAAGGTCTTCTACTTCTAAGAGTGCTACAAAATGGTCAGCAGTTGCAAGAGAATTTTGCGATGCAATTTCAGATGCTGGATATACTCCGATGATTTATGGTTCAATTTCTAAATTGAACTCTACGATGGGTGGAGTGGAGCTTAGTAAAGACTATCAAATTTGGATTGCAAGATATAATCATTCAGGTAAAGTATTAAATGATTCTAAATTTAAATTCAAAGGCAATTATCAAGTATGGCAATATACTGAAGTTGGTAAATTAAGTGGAATCTATGGAACCTGTGACTTGAACTTCTTATATGAGGACGATTTACATGTATGGACTCAGAAGGTAAGTAAGAAGGCAACTCCTACAGCAAATGGAATAAAGACCTATTACTGTAATTATCACGATGATACAGAAGAAGAAGTTATTTATTCCCCAGCAAAGATAACCTTATCAGATTCTACATATACTTATGATGGTAAAGAACATAAACCAACGGTTAAAGTAAAAGATACGAATGGAGAATATATTCCTAGTGCTAACTATAAAGTTACCTATGATGAAAATTGCAAAAAATTAGGTGAACATACCGTAACTGTTACTTTTAAAGGTCAGTATAAAGGTACTATGACAAAAACCTATACTATTGAAAGAGGAAGTCAAAAGATTAGTGCATCTAATATTACTAAAGAATATACCCAAAAAACATTTTCATTAGATGTTACCTTAACACGAGGAACAGGTGCTTTAACTTATGAATCTAGTGATCCTAGTGTTGCAACTGTTAATTCAAAAGGAATGGTTACACCAAAAAAATTAGGTACTACAACGATTAAAATTACAGCAGCAGAAACGAAAAATTATAAACAAGCAACCAAAACTATTACGTTAAAAATTGAAAAAAGAACTCAAAAGATTCGTGCTGTCAGTGTTGTAAAACCTTTTAGTACCAAATCATTCTCATTAGGGGTAAAACTTACTACTGGCACAGGTAAATTAACCTATATTTCTAGTAATACCAACGTTGCGACTGTTAGCTCAAAAGGAAAGATAACGCCTAAGAAAATTGGCAAAACTAAAATTACCATTACTGCTAGTGAAACCAAAACTTATAAGAAAGCAGTAAAAATTATTAATGTTACGATAAAACCAGTAACACCAACAATTCGTACAGTAAGGAATGTTTCTTCAAAAGCAATGAAATTAACTTGGAAGAAAGATTCTAAAGCTACTGGATATACCATTCGTTATAGTACTTCAAAATCTATGAAGAAGGCAAAATCCGTTACGATTAAAAAGAATTCAACAACGAATAAAACCATTAAGAAATTAATAAAAGGTAAAACTTATTACGTACAGATTCGAAGTAATCACAAGTCAACTGGATTAAAGTCTGATTGGAGTAAAGTAAAATCAGTAAAAATTAAAAAGTAAGATAAAGGGATGCGGCTTGCATCCCTTTTTAAATTCCCCAAATCTTTCCAATCCAATAAATAAATCCAAGAATCCAACTCGTAAAAACACCGAATAAAATAACAGGACCAGCAATAATAAAAATTTTACATCCCGTACCAAATACATGACCTTCTTTTTTATATTCAATCGCAGCGGCAGCTACAGAGTTTGCAAATCCAGTAATTGGAACAAGAGCACCAGCACCAATGTGTTTGACAATCTTAGAGAACCATCCAAATCCAGTTAAGATAATTGCAAGAAGTACTAAAATAATCGAAGTATAAGTACCAGCTGTTTCTTTATCAAAATCCATTCCATTTTGTAAATATTGGTTGATGATTTCACCAATTAGGCAGATGACTCCTCCACCGAAGAATGCTTTTACTACATTCATAACGGTATTGGTAGTAGGGGTAATTTCTTTGACGTATTGATTATATTGTTTTTTATTCATGTGAAACCTCCGTTCTAATACTAGTATGTAAGAGAATGAGTATTTTATTCGATACATAGAAAAAATCAATAAAATGAATCCTTTATAGATAGACATATTATCCATAGACGATTCCTTTTTATTCTATCTTTGTTAAGTATTCACAAAAAAACATGAAATTTTTCTACATTTAAACAAAAGAAATGTTGCAAATTGCTATATAAAAAAAGCAAAAAGTGTGGTAGAATTATATAAAATATATATAAAAGGTTATAATTATTGTTGTGTTAGATATATTAGAGATTAGAAAACATCCGAAAGAAGTACAAGAAAACTTCAATAGACGAGGATATGAAATTTCAGTAGAGAGACTTCTAACTTTAGATAAAGAGAAGTTAAATCTACAGACGGATTTACAAGAATTAAAACATAAAAAGAATCTACTGTCAAAGGAAATTGCAAGCTGTAAAAAAAAGAACTTGCAGGTGAATGATTTATTAGAAGAGATTCATAGAATAGATAATAAAACGAATCAGATTCAATGCTTATTTGAGACAAAGGTTAAGAAGCTACAAGAAATCTTGATTCGTTTACCCAATTTATTAGATAAAGATGTTTTAGAACACGAAGAAATTTTATATAAATTTAAAGAACCAATTGAATTTAACTATCCTATTAAGAGCCATTTAGAATTATCAAAGCTTCATAATCTAATTGATTATGATAGGGCAGGCAATTTAATGGGGAGTGGATATTGGATTTATCGAGGACTTGGAGCAAAACTTGAATGGGCATTATTAAATTTTTGCTTACAGCAGAATCAAAAAGCAGGATATGAGATGGTAATGCTTCCACCTGTTGCAAGAGAGGAATGTGGCTTTTTTGCAGGCCAATTTCCTAAATTTAGAGATGAGGTCTACCAGATAGAAGAAACGGAGCAATTCCTAATTCCGACGGCAGAAACACTCCTTGTTAGTTTTCATCAGAATGAAATTTTAAAGAAATCGAATTTACCCTTAAAGTATACAGCTTATACCCCTTGTTTTCGTAAGGAAGTTAGCAAGAATAACAGTGAGAAGGGAATGATAAGGGGACATCAGTTTAATAAAGTTGAGATGGTACAGTTTGTGACAAAAGAGGAGTCCGATTGTGCCTTCATTGGGCTTTTAGAACATGCAAAGTCTTTAATGGAACAGTTTGATTTACACTATAGGGTAGTAAAGCTGCCAGGAAGTGATTGCAGTGATTCGATGGCAAGAACTTATGACATTGAAGTGTGGCTTCCAGCTGAGAAGATGTATAAGGAAGTAAGTTCGATATCGAATGCAAGGACTTATCAGTCAAGACGAAGTAATACGCGTTATAAAGATGAAGATGGCAAACTTCATTTTGTACATACGCTCAATGGTTCAGGGCTTGCAACGAGTCGTTTATTTGCAGCAATCCTTGAACAAAATCAGAATGAAGATGGAAGTATAAAGATTCCAGAAGTTTTAGTCCCGTTTGTAGGAACGGACATAATTATATAAAGAGGTGATAAGATGTTTAAGAAATTTTATAAGGAGACTATTCCTTAGAATCCTATTGTTTTATTAGTTGTTTTCCATTTATAGAAATAGAGGACTGTGGGACGGAATGACTACGGTTTGGATTGTAACTCGTAAGGCGTTATATAACATTGTTTTTTAAAATTTTGAATGGAAATGGAAATCTATTTTCTATAAGATGGGAAGAAAATTTTGGAGAAAGAAATTTATAAGGAGGAAATAAGATGATAAAAGTGACCATTGATGGAATCACAGTAGAAGTCGAACAGGGTTCTACAATCTTACAGGCAGCTAAAAAAGCTGGTGTAGAGATTCCTACATTATGTTATTTAAAAGATGTCACTCCCGAGGCATCTTGCCGTATGTGTATGGTTGAGATCGAAGGCATGCCTAAGTTAGTAACTGCATGTTCGTTCCCAGCAGCAGACGGAAATGTTATTTATACTAAGAGTGAAAGAGTAATCGCAGCAAGAAGAGGAGTTTTAGAGTTATTAATGTCTAATCATAAGACAGATTGTTTCTCTTGCCCACAGAATGGTATGTGTAAGTTACAAGACCTTTGCTTTGAATACAAAGTAAAAGACGTACCTTTCAATGGGGTAGAAAAGCCAATTGATGATTCTAACAAATTCTTTACTTACAATCCAAACCTATGTATCTTATGCCACAGATGCGTAAATACTTGTCAGAAACGTACTTGCCGTGGCTCTATTGATACAACACAGCGTGGATTTGCTTCCGTTATCAGTCCTGCATTTGGACAGAAATGGATTGATAGTAACTGTGAATCTTGTGGTAACTGTGTACAGGCATGTCCTACCGGTGCACTTACTATGAAGAAACAGTTATTATATCGTCCTTGGGAAGTTAAGAAAGTCCTTACTACTTGTCCTCACTGTGCAACTGGATGTCAGTACTATGTATATGTAAAAGACAACAAGGTTGTAGATGTTGAAGCAGCAGATGGTCCTTCAAACAGAGGATTATTATGTGTTAAAGGACGTTCAGCATCTTTCGATTTCGCACAATGCGACGATAGATTAAAAACTCCACTAATTAAGAATAGAGAAACTGGTGAATTTGAAGAAGCTACATGGGATGAAGCCTTAGATTTAGTTGCTTCTAAATTTACAGAAATTAAAAATACATACGGAGGTGAGGCACTAGCCGGTTTTGCTTGCTCTCGTTCCACCAATGAAGATATCTATATGCTTCAGAAGATGGTAAGAACAGCGTTTAAGTCAAACAATACCGATAACTGTGCGCGCGTTTGACATGCTCCTACTGTTGCCGGTCTGGCAACCACATTAGGTTCAGGTGCTATGACAAACACCATCGAAGATATTACACATGATTCAGATGTAATCTTATTATGCGGCTCTAACCCAGAAGTTGCTCATCCAGTTATTGGTATGCAAGTTCGTCAGGCAGTTGCAAGAGGCGCTAAATTAATCGTAGTAGACCCTCGTGAAATCGACTTAGCTAAGAAAGCTGATATTCACTTAAAATTAAAACCAGGTACCAACGTTGCATTTGCAAATGGTATGATGCATATCTTCATTGAAGATGGCTTAATTGATAAAGAATTTATCGCTAATAGAACAGAAGGATTTGAAGAATTAGCAGCAATCGTTAAGGATTATACTCCTGAAAAAGTAGCAGAGATCTGCCACATTGATCCTGACGATTTAAGAAAAGCTGCTCATTTATACGCAGAAGCTGACCGTGCTCCAATCATGTATTGCTTAGGTGTAACAGAACACCATACAGGTACAGAAGGCGTTATGTCTATGTCTAATATGGCAATGATGGTTGGTAAATTAGGTAAAGCAGGCTGTGGTGTTAACCCTATCCGTGGACAGAACAACGTTCAGGGTGCTTGTGATATGGGTGCTCAGCCTAATACCTTTACTGGTTATCAAAAAGTTGCTGACCCAGCTGTAGTAGAAAAATTCGAAAAAGCTTGGGGCACTGAATTGAATAAGAAAGTTGGTAGAATGGCAACAGAATGTTTCCATGATATGATTGAAGGCAAGTTAAAAGGTCTATTCATCTTTGGTGAAGACCCTATCGTAACTGACCCAGATACAAACCATGTAATTAAAGCTTTAACAAACTTAGATTTCTTAGTTGTAGATGAGTTATTTATGACTGAAACTGCAAAATATGCTGATGTTATTCTCCCTGGACGTTCTTATCTGGAAAAAGAAGGTACCTTCTCTAATACAGAGCGTCGTGTACAGAGAGTTCGTAAGGCTATCGAAATTCCAGGAACCAAACCAGATACTGAAATCTTCTCCTTAATCATGCAGAGAATGGGTTATAATCAGCCAATTCTTACTCCTGCACAGATTATGGATGAAATCGCATCCGTTACTCCTTCATTTGCTGGTATTAGTCATGAAAGACTTGACAGTAAAGAAGTTGACGGCAAAGGCTTACAGTGGCCTTGTACCTCTAAAGACCATCCAGGTACACCTATCATGCATGTTGGTAAGTTCTCAAGAGGCTTAGGTTTATTCTATCCTGCTAAGTATCAACCATCAACACAGCAGGCATCAGAAGAATATCCATTAATTATGATGACAGGTCGTGTACTTTATCACTACAATGCTTGTGCTATGACTGCTAAGACTCCTGAAATTAATGAAATTTCTGGACGTTCCTTTATTGAAATCAATACACAGGATGCACAAGAACTTGGAATTAAAGATGGAGATAAGGTCTATGTAACATCACCTAAGGGTCGTATTGCTTCTTTTGCAGAAGTTTCTGATAAGACAAGTAAAGGTGAAGTTTGGATGCCATTCCATTTCTTAGATGGTAACTCTAACTGGTTAGTTGGTGACCACTTAGATGATTTCTCTAAGACACCTGAATATAAGGTAACTGCAGTTCGTGTAGAAAAAGCAGAAGAAGAGAAAGAATGTTGCCAATACATGGAAACACCAGTGGTTAATTATAAGACTGTATAAAAAATATATGTATTTTTCACAAAACACACCTGATTATTTTGTTTAATTTGCTTTTATTGTGTTTTTTGCACTATTTTATTTGACTCAATAGAAGAATAATGATAAAATAATACAAGTGTGTATGAGTGATATCAATGTATGCTATGATTGCTGAATAAAAAATAAAATAATCTCAGTGTGTTATTGGACTTTTTGCACAATAACACACTGAGAATCCTTATTTTGCACAGCGATTGTTGTTATATATAGTCATTGGAATAAGGAGGTATTTTACAATGAGTGACGAGAGAATCAACATTCCTTACAGAGGAACACCAGAGCAGGAAGGTCAATTAGATGAACTTATTGCTAATTACAAAGGCACAAAAAGTCCTTTAATCCCTGTATTGGAACAAGCACAAGATATCTTTGGTTATCTTCCAGAAAAGGTACTTAGAATCATTTCTGAAGAATTACAGATTTCTTTAGCTAAAATCTATGGCGTTGTTACATTCTATTCTTTCTTCTCACTATATCCAAAGGGAAGATACAACATTTCTGTATGTCTAGGAACGGCTTGTTATGTTAAAGGTTCAGGACAGATTTATGACAAGTTACAAAATGTTTTAGGAATTACAGGCGGACAGTGTACAGCAGACGGTAAATTCTCATTGGAAGCTTGTCGTTGCATCGGTGCTTGTGGTCTTGCACCAGT
>CABUZU010000092.1 GCA_902496125.1 uncultured Lachnospiraceae bacterium | reverse complement strand
TATGACCTTGATAAAGCAGCATTACTTTTGATGGATGATTTTAGAAGTGGAAAATTAGGTCGCATTACGTTAGAGCTTCCAGAAGACTATAAGTAATGATTAAGATTGGAGGTAGCAGATGGAAAAACAGGCTACTAAAAGTGGAATGAAGGATTTTATTAGTATTATTATTTATATTGCAGTTGTGTTGTTATTTTCTTATGTAATTTTAACCTATGTAGGACAAAGAACCGTTGTTTCAGGAGACTCTATGTATGATACATTAGAAGATGGGGATAATTTAATCGTGGATAAGCTTTCCTATCGTTTTCATGAGATTGAAAGGTTTGATGTCATTGTTTTTCGTTTTCAGGGTAGCAATGTTCATTATATAAAAAGAATTATTGGTCTTCCTGGTGAAACCGTAAAAATTGAAGATGGGACCATTTATATTAATGGTAAGGTATTAGATGAATCTTATGGATATGAGAAGATGATAGATTCAGGAATTGCTAAGGATGAAATTACACTTGGGGATGATGAATATTTTGTATTAGGAGATAACAGAAACGATAGTAAGGATAGTAGAGACCCGTCTGTAGGAAAGATCCCACGTTCTTATATTGATGGTAAGGCATTTTTGCGTATCTATCCGTTCTCTAAATTTGGCACAATTGATAAATAAATGGGGATATGTTATACTATGATAAAAATTGCAGATATTAAAAAAGAATTTGAACAAGCAGATGAGAAGAATCTTTTAGAATTAATTACACAGTATGAAGCAGATGAACGTGCAGGTGTAAAAAAGCTTTGTACTTCTTTTAGAAAGAAATTAGAAAAATTAGAACAAGAAAAAATTCGTTTAGAAAAGATGTGTGAGGAAGAAGCTTTTTTATCAGAAGGATTACTAGTTGCAGGAATTGATGAAGCTGGTAGAGGACCTCTTGCAGGTCCAGTTGTTGCAGCAGCGGTTATTATGCCAAAGGACAGTAGACTTCTTTATGTGAATGATTCTAAGAAACTAAGTGCAGCAAAAAGAGATGAATTGTATGATGAAATCATGAAGGAAGCACTTAGTGTTGGGGTAGGAATTATCTCGCCAGAGGTTATCGATGAAGTCAATATTTTGCAAGCAACCTATAAGGCGATGAGAGAGGCAGTAAGCCAGTTAAATCCTATACCAGAGATTTTATTAAACGATGCGGTAATAATACCAGAATTAGACTTTTTACAAAAAGGTCTGATAAAGGGAGACGCTAGATGCTATTCGATTGCTTGTGCAAGTATTATTGCAAAGGTAACAAGGGACCGTATGATGGAAGAGTATGATAAACTTTATCCTGCCTATGGGTTTAAGTCACATAAAGGCTATGGAAGTAAGGAACATATCCATGCATTAAAGGAATTTGGACCTTGTCCGATTCACCGTCATAGTTTTATTGGAAATTTTTTAATAAATGAATAAACGAGAAGTAGGAAGTACCTATGAACAGGCAGCAGCGATTTATTTAGCTCGCAAGGGCTATGTTATCTTGTGTTTGAACTATCGTTGCTACTGTGGGGAAATTGATATTATTGCAAAAGAAGGTAAAACTTTAGTATTTATTGAAGTAAAATATCGTGCTACGAATAAATTTGGAGACCCTGCTCAAGCGGTAAATACAAAAAAGCAGATGAAAATTTATAAAAGTGCACAGTGCTATTTAAAACAACACCATCTTGTAGATGTGCCCTGTCGTTTTGACATTGTTGCAATACAAGGGCAGCAGATACGAGTTATAAAAAATGCTTTTGGAGGAATATAATGATTCAATATAAGACAAAGACTAAAAATCATCCAATTGTATTAAGAGAAGATACAAAGGTACCTTATTTTTATTTTCCTTTATTAGAGAATACAAATGAGGTATTACATGGATTTTCAACCAAACTTGGTGGTGTCAGCGAAGGTGAATTTGCAACAATGAACTTTGCGACCATTAGAGGCGATAAATTAGAAAATGTAAAGGAAAACTATAAAAGAATTTGTGCATCTATGGGAATGGATTGGACAAAGATTGTAGTTTCTAAACAGACTCATACAACCAATATTAAGATTGTATCAAAAGAAGATGCTGGAAAGGGTGTCTTAGTAGAAAGAGGATATGACAATATCGATGGACTGATGACAAATGAACCAGGAATTGTTTTAGTTACGATGTATGCTGATTGTGTTCCATTGTATTTTTATGATCCGGTAAAAAGAGTAATTGCCCTTTCTCATTCTGGTTGGAGAGGAACTGTAAATCGTATGGGTGAAGTAACGATTCGTAAGATGCAAGAAGTCTATGGAAGTAATCCAAAAGATATTTTAGCCTGTATAGGACCTAGTATCTGTGTGGATTGTTATGAGGTTGGAAGCGATGTAGCAGATGAATTTGTTAAAAGCTTTGATACAAAAGAAGTAAATCAAATTTTGTCAACAAATGATAGTGGAAAGTACCAATTAGATTTATGGAAAGCCAATGAACTTATTCTAAAAAAGGCAGGAATAGTAGAAAATCATTTAGCTGTTACAGATGTCTGTACTTGCTGTAATCCAGACCTATTATTTTCTCATCGTTATACGAAAGGACGCAGAGGAAATTTAGGGGCTTTTCTATGTTTGAAAGAGGAAAATAAGTAGTAAAGGTGGTAAAGAAATTGCAAGAAGAAATTAAAATGGGAATTCGATTTCATGATCGAATGGGAAATTATTATAAAATTGTACAAAAAGCTTATGCAGTAGACAATCATGCTCCACTCTATTTATGTCAAGAATTAGAAGGAGAATATGAACTTTTAATATGGAAGGAAGACGATTTAAAGTCTTGTCTGATTGCAGAAAATCTATATGAAGAATCCGAAGAAAAAACGCAAAAGAAGACCGTATCCTTAGCTTATAAGAAAGCAAGTGCTGCACTAAACGGTGCAAAAAGAGACCAGTCTTGGTCAGAAAGTATGATTGAGAGTTTAGAAGAAGACAACGAAGAAGAGCTTCAAACTAGACTTCAAAAGAAGGTTATGCAGTTTTTAGATGAAGATAGCTATGTAATTAAGTTGGAAATTCTAAGTGAGCTTCGAGGAAAATTAAACCGTTCAATGATGGAAACTTTGGCAATTTCCCTCGATTTTGACCTTGGAGAAGGCTCTTTAGAGGACCAATACTTTTCTCTTACACAGTATTTAAAGACAAAAATTCGTTATGAGCAACCTAGACGTTACTAGATTTTCGTCTTGTAATAAAAAGAATTGTTAAATAAATGATACAAATGATACTGCCTTTAACGACAATTAAAAAAAATGGTGGCAAAAAAGGGTTTATGAATTGAACGCTAAAACTTGCAAATAAAATAGCAATGATAGGACGAAAGATGGCACTTATTTTGTTATAAGTTAACTGAATAAGTTGGTGTAAGCTTTGATAGTTTAGTCCACAGGTTAGTAAATCACCTAGTAAAATTCCTAGAAAATATCCAATAATTCCAATTTTTGGAATGATAAACACCACACAGAATAATCGAAGTACAATGCCAGCTAATTGATGAGAAAAGGTTAATGTCGCTTTTCCAAGTCCATTTAAAATACTGGTATAGGTATTGTTAAGGTATAGAAATGGACAAATAAAGGAAAGCGTGCGAATAAAGATTCCAGCTTTGGTATTTGGAAAAAACAAATCACCTAGTGAATTTCCAAGTAAGAAAAAAACTGCGGTACATAAAATACCCATATAGAGACAGTATTCGCTAGAACGAGTTGCAGTATAAGTAATTTTTTTGTGATTGTGGTTGCTATGTTCGTTTGCAACCTCTGGTAAAAGCATCATAGAAAGTGCAGAGGTTAATGCATTTGGAAATAAAATAAACGGCATTGCCATTCCACAAAAAATTCCATAGATGCTTAGTGCATCACTAGCAGAAAGTCCAAAAAGTCTAAGTCTACTAGGAATCATAATGGCTTCAATGCTTTGAAGTAAGCTTAGAATAAGACGACTAGCAGATAGGGGAATTGCAAGGGTAAGTAGGTTTTGTAGTTGATAGAAAAAGATAAGTTTACATTTTTCTTTTTTATGTAATGAAAAATGAATTTGAATGGACAAGGTACAAAAGATAGCGGCAGCAATTTCACCAATAACAAGTGCCCAAATAGCAGTTTCTACAGTGACGTCTTTTACAATAGAAGAGATGGTAAAAAGAAAAAGCATTCGAAAGCTTTGTTCAACTAATTGAGAGATTGCAGGTATTGTAGACTTTTGGTATCCTAAATAGTATCCACAGATGCAAGAGTGGATAGAATTAAATGGTAAAGAGATTGCAATAATCTTTAATAAATTGGTACATTGTCGTTCAAGTAAGAAATAGCGAGAAATAGGATAGGCACCTTGCCATAAAATAAAAGCACAAAGTAAAGATAGGACAAGTGATAAAAAAAGACCGATGCGATAATAGTATTTATTCTTACTCTGGGCGATAAATTTAGAAATAGAGGTTTGAATTGCAACACAACAAATTGAGTAACAAATACCAAGAATGGGGAAAACAAGTTGATAGATTCCCATTCTTTCTGAGCCAATAAGGCGAGAGAGCCAAACGCGATAGATAAAGCCTAAGAGTTTGGTAATTAGAGTAGCAAAGGCTAATAAGAGCGTACCAATAATTAGCGGATTTGATTTTTTCACAGTAGATACCCTTAAGTAAGTTTGTATAAGATATTCTTGCAAACTAAGATTTATGCAAGGAGGAAGCTCATATGAAGAAAAAAGGCAATTGGTTTTTGAATTTAATATTACTAATCTGCTTAGCTGTCGCAGGATATGCAGGATATCAGATTTATTTAGAATATCGTGAATATCATACTGGTACAGCGGAATATGATAAATTAGAAAAAGTAGTAGATGATAAAGGATTAGATAATCCAGAGGATAGTTCACTTACGAAAAATGATTTAGAAAATATCTATCAGACGATGAAGGCACAAAATCCAGATTATGTCGGATGGCTTTATGTAAATGATACGATTAGCTATCCTGTAGTTCAAAGAGATAATGATTATTATTTACGAAGAACGTTTAATGGAACTTATAATCGAGCTGGAACTTTATTTTTAGATGAAAATGTAAAAAATGGCTGGGATGATTTAAATGTCTTAGTTTATGGACATAATTTAATGAATAAAAAGATGTTTGGCACTCTTGATGAATACAGTGATGAGGTTTACTGCAAAGAGCATCCAGTATTTTATGTTTATTTAGAAAACGAATATCGAATTTATCGAGTATTTAGTGCTTATAAAACCTATCCAGATACCGATACCTACCAAGTAGGATTTGAAAGTACAAAGGACTTAGCAAATTATGTAAAGGCAATGATAGAAAAGTCCTATTATCAGGTAGAAAATACTGATTTAGCCCTAGAAAGTGAAAATATTGTCACATTATCAACTTGTACGAATAAAAATGATGGAAGATTTGTTGTTCATGGATATTTAGAGAAGAAAGTTTGTAAAAAATAGTAAAAAGAATCGTATCTATTCTTGTAAGGAGGCATAGATATGAAGAAATATAAAGTTCTATTTTTTATAGTTTCTGTTGTTGTTCCTGCAATATTTGGTGTTTTCGTTTGGAGAACATTAAACAATCCTTCCTATGCAATTATCGGAGGAAGTTTTTTAGTAATAGCATTACTCGTATTTCGACTAATGTCTCAGTTAGAAATAAAAAAGGAAAATAAAGACACCATCGTTGTTTTTAAAGTTCCAATAAAAGAAGAGTCTAAACAATGGCTTGATGCGTTTGATTATACAAAAGAAGTTTATGAACAAGTATGGCTTGTTGATTTAGTAGAAGATAAATGTATCATTCAAAAGCAAGAAAAGGTTTATTCGACGTGGTTAATAAATTATACAAAAGCAAGTGTACATCCTATTGATAAAGAAAAATTCTTATCTGAATTATCCGTAAATACATTAAAAGAAAATAAAATTTTTAGGTGTCGCATCTTGTCAAAAGGAAGATTTCTTTGGTTTTTGGTTGAAATTCATTTTGAGAATTTAAATAGTAAAGAAGCGTTAATCTTATTTAGAAACATTAATCAGAAAGTGGAAAGCGAGTTTCGAAATAGTTATAGTGAACTTTGTTTAGAATCTCAGCTTTTTAAAGTCTATGATGAAATTCTAGAATTAGATTTATCGAAAAAATATCTTTATCAGATTGAAATAAAAGACCACAAGTGGGTAAGAAGTCCAATTTTTGAAGAGATGGATGACTATATAAAAAAGCATGTATTACCATCTGATTATGAAAAATGTAAAAACTTATATCCAAGAGAGATGAAGATACGAATTCGAATGAATGAAAATGCTAGCTATCAATGGTATCTGGCATCTTTTCGGAAGGTTTATTTTAACGAAGAAGAACGAATTATCGTGTATTTAAAAAATATTCAACGTGCATGGGTTTGTGAAGAAATTAAAAGAAAGCAAATTCAACGTGTATTAGAAAGACGAGCATAAAAGACGAAAAGTGGAGCTACTTTTCGTCTTTTTCTTTTTTCTCTCTTCTTTCTTTTAATTCGTCAATTAAAGTTTCAATTACCTGTTTTTTAATATAAACATCGAATGCAAGTGTACAAATATAAGCAAAGATACGAAGCTCTTCTTGGTCCTCTTTTGGTAAATCGGGGAAAAATTTATTGACTACTAAGAATCGGTTTTTCATATCTTTAAATAAATTCTTCTGCTCTTCTTGTTCAAATTCCATAAGCACTGTGTAAATCTCAGATAAACTAATAGAAGCTCCATCATTAAAATATTGGTTGGATAAAGGTTCTAGTAGGGTTTCAATATCACTAATACTTAAGATATTTTTTAGATAATAGATAAAAATCAACATTAACATATGGTCTTTGGAATATTTTTTCTTCTTAGGAGAAGGGAGTAATTTATTTTTAGCATAATTGTTAATCATAGTTTTTGTTAAAATTTTATCCTCAGGATATCTTTTAGAAGTTTCTAAATGAGTATCCATAAAGGTTGTAACTTGGTCCATGTATAAGTCAATGTCAGGAATATCAGATGGGGAAATATATCCTAAAGTGGACATTCTTTCGATAACATGACGAATGAGTTTAAAATTATCTTCCATTTACTCACCTCTATTTAATCTTAATAGTTAAGAGAATACCATATTTTTCTAAGAAAAACAAGTGACACAAGAACGAAAGTTTGGTATAATATTAGAAAATCAATAAAGGATGGTGAAGAATAGATGGGATTTTTTGGTAGACAGTTAGCCAATGTAGTAGAATGGGAAGAATATAAGGATGATGTCATCTTCTACAAATGGTATAATAACGAAATTAAAAAAGGAAGCCGTTTAATTATTCGTCCAGGTCAAGATGCAATCTTTCTTTACAATGGAAGAGTAGAAGGTATTTTTGAAAAAGACGGTGACTACGATATTGAATCACAGATTATTCCGTTCCTTTCTACATTAAAGGGATTTAAATTCGGATTTAATAGTGGAATTCGAGCAGAAGTTGTATTTATTAATACAAAAGAATTTACAGTAAAATGGGGAACAAAAAACTCCATTAATCTTCCTGTAAATGGATTACCAGGTGGAATGCCAATTCGAGCATTTGGTACATTTTGTTGTAAAGTAAGCGATTATTTACAATTGATTGAAAAAATCGCTGGTGTAAAGGATACTTATAGCATTGAAGAGGTAAAGGAACGTGTTGGTGCAGTTGTAGACCAATTACTTATGAAATGGATTGTAAAAGAAGGCAAGGATATGTTTAATTTACAAGCAAATGCCTATGATATTTCAAAAGGAATTGTAGAAGATTTAAATACAGAGCTT
>CABUZU010000091.1 GCA_902496125.1 uncultured Lachnospiraceae bacterium | reverse complement strand
TTTTGTCCACCTGATAATAAGAATGCACCCATACTAGCCGCCATACCAATACAAATAGTAGATACATCACTCTTAATGTATTGCATTGTATCATAGATAGCAAGTCCTGCTGATACAGAACCACCTGGGCTATTGATATATAAAGAAATATCTTTACCTGGGTCTTCTGATTCTAGGAATAGAAGCTGTGCAACAATAATACTTGCAGATGCATCTGTTACTTCTTCTCCTAAAAATATAATTCTTTCTTTTAACAAACGTGAATAAATGTCGTAAAATCTTTCGCCACCTCTTGCGGTTTCGATTACGTTAGGAATAATTGGCATTCCAAAAACCTCCTTCTATATAGGACGGTAAATGCTTATCTATTAATTATTCAGCATCAGAAGCTTCTTCTACTGCTTCTACTTCTACGGATTCAGCTGCAACAAGTTCAGCTGCTTTACGGTTTACAATGCTTGTCTTAATAGATTCTAAATAAGCATCTCCTGTCATTTCTTTTAATTTATCTTTTTCCATCTGATACATAGATGCTAAATCATCATATTCTTTTTCGATTTCTTCTTCAGTAGCTTCGAATCCTTCTGCCTTAGCGATTGCTTCGATGACTAAACCAGTCTTAATCTGTTCTAATGCACGAGGTTTCATCTGTTCCTGAATAGCAGCTTCTGTCTGTCCAGTATACTGGCAGTACATTTCCATAGTAAGACCCTGCTGCTGCATATTGTTAGCCATTTCACGAACTAATTCCTTAGCTTCTGTATTTACCATAGCTTCTGGAATATCCATCTGTGCGTTTTCTACAGCTTTTGCTACTGCTTCGTTTTGTTTAATCTGTGCAGCATCTTTAGTCTTTCTATCTAATAAGTTCTTTCTTACATCTTCTTTGTATTCAGCAAGAGTTTCAAATTCAGATACTTCTGATGCAAATTCATCATCGATTTCTGGAAGCTGTTTTTCTTCAATCTTCTTAACTGTTACTTTGAATGTTGCATCTTTACCCTTTAATTCTTCTGAATGATAATCTTCTGGGAAAGTTACGTTAATTTCAACTTCTTTATTTAGTTCAGCACCAACTAACTGTGATTCAAATCCAGGAATAAACGCATTAGAACCAATTGTTAATGGATAATCAGTTCCTTTACCACCTTCAAAAGCTACACCATCAACAAATCCTTCAAAATCGATTGTAGTGTTATCGCCATCTTTTACTGCTCTGTCTTCGATGTTAACAGTTACAGCATTCTTTTCTTGTTCACTCTTAATCACTTTCATGATGTCATCATCAGTTACTTCTACTACTACTTTTTTAACTTCTACACCCTTGTAATCACCTAAAGTTACCTCAGGTTTTACAGCTACAGTTGCAACAAAGATTAAATCTTTTCCTGGCTCAGTCTGTGTAAATTCAAGTTCTGGTTCAGATACGATATCTAATTCGCTTTCCTGTACAGCTTTATTGTATTCTTCTGGAAGAATGCTGTTGATTGCGTCTTCTAAGAAAATTCCTTTACCATATAAATTTTCCATCATTTTACGAGAAACTTTTCCTTTACGGAAACCTGGAACACTGTATTTGCTTTTATTTTTTCTATAAACAGCTTCCATTGCCTTATCAACTGTTTCTGCTGGCACAGTGATGGTAAGTTTTGCCATATTTTTTTCTAAATTTTCTGCTTGTACACTCATTTTGAGTATCCTCCTTAAACCTATATACTTATAATCTATCTTCGTAGTATTCTATTGGATTTTCCGAAAAGATATCCAACTATCTACACTTTAGTTGGATATCTTTTCAGAAAATCAACTTTAGAACCTACTACTTAGCAGTTTATCATTATAACATAAAGGTTGAATTATGCCAACAATTTTTTTTATTTTTTGTATGTTCATACATTATACTATAATTTATTTTTAAATTCTATCACCTTGTAGTTTAATTTTTTAATACCATGGGCAAAAGATTACCCCATCCTGCAAAGCAGGACGGGGCAACTTGTAACTTTTATTTCGTTGTTACAGATTTTGCTTTTGACCAAGAAGAATAATAATTCTTGCCATCTACAGTCTGATAGGTTCTAACCTTCGCATAGTAGCGTTTCTTAGCAGATAACTTCTCAATCGTCTGTATTGTTTTAGTAGTTCCTTTTACGGTAATTTGCTTCTTACCTTTTGTAAAGCTCTTATTTGTCGCATACATTACTTGATATCCTGTTACTTTAACACTTGATTTTTTCCAAGTTACAGTGATCTGTTTCTTGCCTGCTTTTAAAGTCTTTAATGAGGTAGATTTTGGATTAATCTTAAAGGTTAAAGTTTTAGTTCCCAAATAATTTCCTTTACCTGTAATAACAACCGATGCTTTACCTACTTTTTTATTATTCTTATAAGTTACAGTGTAGTCGGTATTTTTCTTTAATACTGTATCAGCTGCTTTTACTACAACGCTAGGTTTTTTAGCCTTACCGTTATAAATATAGCTTGTCTTAGATAAGGTATAAGTAGAAATCTTCTTTGCTTTAATTACAAAGTTCTTCGTTAAAGTCTTAGCACCTTTATAAGTTCCAATACCTGTAATGATAACGCTTGCTTGTCCTGCATTTTTGTTATTCTTATAAGTAACGGTGTAATCGGTATCTTTTACTAAGATCTTACCTTCTACTACTACGGTTACCTTCGGTGTTCTTTCTTTACCATTATAAGTATAACTATTTGTAGATAAGGTAATATCTGCGGTTGCAAAACGAACCTTTTCTAATTGGTCTTTATTGGCTTTATCTTTTTCTTCGAAATCTTTCTTCATAGACAGATTCTCAAGAACTAATTCTGCATTAACAAGGGTTTGATAATTGGTTACTTTCTTCTTATCTGCTTTTGATAATGCCTCATAAGCTTTACGAGCTTCTTCTACAACTTCTTTGTTTTCTAATGAAACTTCACCAATTTGTTCAATTCTATTCGATACATAAGCTGCCTCAAAAGCACCTGCATCTTTTAACTGTGCCTTTTGTTCATTGGTTAAAGCATCAAAGGCAGCCTTTGCTTCTTCATAAGATTTTTCATCCTGTGCATTTGCAATCTTATCTTCTGCTTCTAAGATAACAATCTGGTTTTCAGCCTTTGTTAATACGTCAATATTGGTTACTTTTTCTTGTTCTTCTTTAGAAAGAGCATCGTACATCTTACGAATTTCTTTAACCTGAGTTTCTTTATCAAGAGTTACTTTGCCTAAACTATCTAATGCTGCAACAACAGCTTCTGCTGAAGATTCACTTGCTTTTATTACATGGATGTAATAAATTACAGGGTTCTTCTTGCCATCTTGAACGATAATACGTACAATTCCTTTATCTGGAAGTGCATCGTATTTTCTTGTTAAAGTACGTTCATTATTAATGTATACGTTTGCATCTTCTGATTCAGGTGTTACTTCTACAGTGTAATTAGAATCATCTTTTACAGATGCATAGTAAACATTCTTATCTTCTGATAATGTAATCTCTTTACCATCTACTGTAATAGATTTTGGTGCCTTTGTATTTCCAACAGATTCTTTTTCAGGAGTTGTACGTACCATTGCACTTACTTCTGTAGATTTTTCACCAATTGCTCCACCATTGATGAAGGAAGCGGTCTGTACTTTTACATAATGGAATTTCATATTGCTTACATCTACAGGATTTCCATTCTCATCAACTGCCCATTTTAAATCGAATCCATCGCCATAACCATCATAGTTTGCCATATATGGATTGCCTACTGGAGTAGTTAATAAATTCACATCTTCTCCTGTACCTGCTACAGTACTACTGTTTTTATGTACATCAACGTAGCCGAATGCTGCCATTGCACCATTTCCGCTTAGTTCAAGACCATCACCCTTCTTACCTGTTGAACCATATAAACGTGTTCCTGATACAGTGATTTCATTTTCATTTCCATCTTTCCAATCAAATAATGGATAGCAGTTCTTAGTAGGATATTTCATAGCACCAAAAGAATTCTTATAACTTACTTCGCCACTATTTCCATCATTATCTTTATAATTTGCTAGTCCAGCATTGTTACTATAAGTTACTTCATAGTTCCATCTAGTGTTTGCATCATAATGTTCAGAACCAGCTAATGTATACCATTTCTTACCATCTTCTGATACTAATACATTACCAGGCTCAGTAAAGGAAGCTCCACCATTCGAGTTACCAAATACAGTAAAGTCTACACCATATGGATTATTTTCATCATCGGTAATTGGGTTGTCATAGTAGAATGTCATATAACCACCAAAGTTACCAAGTGAAATACAAGTGTACCAGTTTCCAGCACCCATATTAATCTTTTCTGGGAAGACACCATAGATTCCCCAACCAGTATTTCCACCAGAAGTATACTGACTTGCTAGGCACAGATAATCTACAATCTTATCTGGAGTTCCTTTTAATACACCATGAGTGGTTCCAACCTTAAATAAGTATACGGTATAATCTTGATCGATTCTATTACCTTCTTCATCTTGATAAGATAATACAATCTTTTGAGTAATCTGATTTCCTTGTTCTTTTAATGGAGTTGCAACTTCTAATTCATAGGTTGCCATTCCATTTTCTACCGATTTTGCAGTTAATTTGTTGCTATCAGAGATAGAAGTTTTATAAGCACCAACCTTTTCACTTGCTTTAAAGGTAATGGTTGCAGTATCGCTGTCATGAGCTACTAAAGCAGCTGCCATTACAGCACCTTTTACATAATTTGGGCTACATTCTTGACAATTCTTATCAAAGCTTAAGTTTTCAATTGTAGTCTTTGAATCAAAATCTGCTGACATTCTTTCAATCCAGAATGTGTAAGTGTTTGCTGTTGCAAATGGATCGGTATTTTCTTTCTTAGCAGCAGCATATTCTTTATCAGATACGGTCTTTACAAGAACTTTTGCCACGTCTTTATCAAAAGCAATTGCCTTTGTTGTAATGGTTCCAACGCCTTCTGTAAAGGTCTTACCATCATCGTTTGAATAAGCAATGTGTCCAGTTGCAGTATCAGTTGCAGATAATGTAATTGCAGCTTTTTTTGCATCACTGTATAAGTATGCATGATAATCTTTCCAATTTACATTAAATCCAGTTGTACTTGTTGCCATTCCATCTTCTTGTGCACGGAATAGAGTACCTTCTGTAACAGAACGTTTTGCTAATACACTATAGAATTTCTTTGTAGTATTTAGCTGTCTTTCATATGGTTTCACTGTTGCACTCTTTAATGTAGCAGTTGAAGAAGCTGCTCTTGTTACAGTAAAGTTATAATCGGTGTAATTTTTCTCATCTGCTAATGAGATTACACGAATTGTAAATTTATTTGTTCCTGTTTTCATCGTAACGGATTTGGTTGTTTCAGATTTTAATTCCGTTACTTGTTCATTTTGAATTAGCTGTGCTTTTACCTTAGTGGTATCAAAATTTGTACCAAAGCTTGCAATTAAATTGCTTGTTCCTTCTTTTGCATATAAAACAGTATTTTCAGTTGTAGTAACTGGGAATACATGTACCCTACTTGTCCATGTTGCACTTGGTTTGGTGTAAACAGACTTCGTACTCAATGTCTTTGTGCATTCTTCATCGGTATAAAGTCTTGAATAATCAGTTGTATAGAATAAATCTAAGTAAACCTTTCCAGCTTCGCCAACGGTTAGGGTATAGCTACATTTTGCATTTTCAGTTGTTGCAGTAATCACTGCTTCACCTTTAGTTAATGCTTTTACTGTGCCATTTTCAACCGTTGCTACCTTCTCATCAGAGCTTGTCCAAGTAATGGCATCTTCGGTATTAGCTGTTAATTTAACAGTGTCACCTACATTTGCAAATCCTTCACCACTGTTGCCCTTTTCATCGGTTACTTTAATACCTGTTACTGTTACGGTTGTGCTTGCGGTATTTTCTGGATGTGCAACATCGGTTACCGTTACGGTTGTACTTCCAGCTTTCTTAGGATATACATAGCAGACATTTCTTCCGCTTGCATCAATAGATACGATGGAATCATCTTCAACAGACCATTTTGTAAGACCATAGGTATCATAAGTTTGTACATCTAAACAAATGTATTCGCCGTTTCTATTTTCAATTCCATTTTCTGGTAATTCAAGAGTTTTATTCTCATATTTACTTCCAATTTTAATTGGTGGCAAAACAAAAACAGGATATTCTGCTACTACAGAATTATCATGAATGGATTTTGCTGTAATCTTTGAATAAACACTCTGTGTTACATTTGCAGGAATTGTTAAAAGTCCACCCTTAGAAATCTTAATTCTTCCATCACTTGTGGCCCAAATAACAGTGGTATCTTTACCATCTTCATTGGTTGCAGATAACTGAACCGTATCTTCTTTATCAATTGGTTTGGTATAGAAATAACTATAGAAGCTTTGGGTACTTGCTCCACCTCTTGTAAGTTTACCATCTTTATCTGTTATTGTAAGGCTCTTAGGAGTTGCTTCTTGTTTTACAGTTACTACGCAAACTTCTTCTAATTCGCCATAGGTCACCGAAATACTTGCAACACCTGCTTTAATGGCTGTTACTTTACCTGTTTCATCTACCGTTGCAATACTTTCATCAGAAGATGTCCACTTGCAAGTTAAACTCTCATCGTTTGAAGTTGCTTTTGCAGTTAACTGATATGTCTCATCATTTATTAAAGTAAGAGACTTTTTACTAATGGAAAGGGTCTTTTTGCTTTCTTCTTCGGTAAGCTGTGCATCGGTCTTAATTCTAGAAATATCTAGTTTTGCACGATTTACAACAGTTTCTAAGTCTTCTTCTTCTGAGATGGTTTGAAGTTGACGTTTTACATCTTTAAGAATAATGTCGACTTCTTTTTGTTGTTCTTTGCGGTATACGCCATCATTAGGTGTAATTTCTTTAAAAGCAGATTCTTTCTTATCCTGGAATGCTTTGATTACGTCTGTCTGTGTATTATATGCTTTAATTTTTTGTGTTAACTCAGAAGCTGAAATATCTTCTCGTTCTACATAACTATATAAATCTTCGCAAGCTTGTTGCATCTGCTCTTTGTCATATTTATAATAGTTACTGCTGTCATAAGAATTAATTGTTTCATTTGTTGTTAATAATACATAGTAATTCTTAACTGTCTTTCCGTCCTCAGCTGTTACTTCCACTCTCATAACTGCTGATTTATTTTCTGAATCTCCCCAATAAATAGCATAGCGTTTATAGGTTCCATTTAAAGCTGTAAGCTTAATCTCTGTACCTGGTTCTTCATCGACGCCATTTACAGTATATAATTTTGCTGTTGCATTTTTATCTGCAACATCAGCCCAAATATTAGTAAAACTTCTTGTAGAATCAAGTCCAGCTACCATATAGTGGTCTTTATACTTTACAATGTCTTTTAATGTTGAACTATGGCTATTACTTTCATTTACATCTAAGTACCCAAGAGAAACATTTGAACTCTTTTCTCTAATGGAGAACTTATATGTTCTACTATCACCATTTTTAGCTGCTTTAACTTCAACAGTTGCTTTTCCATTTGTTAATGCAACTTGTTTTGTACTTCCAGTAAAAGCACTTCCATCTATCGTTACTGTTTGATCAGCCTGTTTTGTAATGTTTAGGGTAACAGATTTTGTTCCTTTATCTACTACTACTTCATAATCTTTTACATTTGATTTAAATTCTGGACTAATTGTAGCATTTCCACCTGTAACTTTAACATTATCAATAAGAGCTTCATTCTTTGCTACTGCTAAAATATTTGCAGAGTCATTCTTATAATAAATCGTACCTTGTGCATCACAGATTAAACTTGTAATACAATACTGTTCATATCCTTTTGCATCGTAAATTTCTTCTACGGTTACATCAGACGC
>CABUZU010000090.1 GCA_902496125.1 uncultured Lachnospiraceae bacterium | reverse complement strand
GTAAGGTGCGTGCAATGCTTGATGAAAATGACAAACGTGTAAATGTAGCTGGACCTTCTAAGCCAGTAGCAATTTTAGGTCTTAATGACGTACCATCAGCAGGTGAAGTATTTGTAGCAACTTCAACAGAAAGAGAAGCTAGAAACTTTGCAGAAACCTTTATTAAAGAAGGTAGAGAACGTCTATTAGAGGAAACAAAATCTAAGATGTCCTTAGACGATTTATTCTCTCAGATTCAAGCTGGTAACTTAAAAGAATTAGAGCTTATTATTAAGGCAGACGTACAGGGTTCTGTAGAAGCTGTAAAACAGAGTATGTTAAAGCTATCAAATGATGAAGTAATCGTTAAGGTTATCCATGGTGGCGTAGGTGCTATCAATGAATCTGATGTAAACCTTGCTAGTGCATCAAATGCAATCATCATTGGATTTAATGTACGTCCAGATGCAACAGCTCGTGCAATTGCAGAGCGTGAAAAGGTTGATATGCGTCTGTATAAAGTTATCTATCAGGCAATTGCCGATGTAGAAGCTGCAATGAAGGGATTATTAGATCCAATCTTTGAAGAAAAGGTAATTGGTCATGCAGTAGTTCGTCAGACATTTAAAGCATCTGGTGTTGGTACTATTGCAGGTTCCTATGTATTAGATGGTAAATTTGTAAGAGGCTGTAGCTGTAGAGTTATGCGTGGTGATGATTTATTATTTGATGGACCAATGGCATCACTTAAGAGATTTAAAGATGATGTAAAAGAAGTTTCAGCAGGTTATGAATGTGGTATTGTTTTAGAGAAGTATAATGATTTTAGGGAAGAAGATACCATTGAAGCTTATATGATGGTTGAAATTCCTAGATAAGGAGAATCCATTTGAGAAAAAACAGTATTAAAAATGTTAGAATTAATGAAGAAGTAAAAAAAGAATTGAGTAATATCATTCGCAACGAAGTAAAAGATCCAAGAATTCATATGATGACTTCGGTAATGAGCGTAGAGGTTGCTCCTGATTTAAAGAGTTGTAAAGCATACATTAGTGTTTTAGGCTCTAAAGAAGAAGGAGAAGCAACTATCGCAGGTTTAAAGAGTGCGGAAGGATATATTCGTAATAAATTAGCAAGAAGTGTTAATTTAAGAAATACACCAGAAATTCGCTTTATTTTAGACCAGTCTATTGAATATGGTATGCATATTTCTAAGGTTTTAGATGATATTCATGCTAGTGAGAAAGACAAAGAAAACGAGGAATAAAGTAGAATGAAAGACCAAATCAAAGAATTACTGCAAGAAGCAAAAAGTATTGCAATCTTAGGTCATATACGTCCAGACGGCGACTGTGTAGGAAGCTGTCTGGGACTTTATCATTATATTACTTCGAATTGGAAGGAATATAAGGTTCAAGTTTTTTTAGAAGAATTTGACGAGAAGTTTTTTATTTTAAACGATGCAAAAAAGATTCGTCATGATTTAGAGACAAAAGAAAAATTTGATTTAGCAATTGCATGTGATGTCGCTTCAATAGACCGTTTAGGTGTGGCAGAGACTATGTTTAAAAATGCAAGCCATACCCTTTGTATCGACCATCATTTGACCAATACGAATTATGCCGATGTTACGTATTTACGTGGTGGATTAAGCTCAACTGGTGAAGTACTGTGTCAACTATTTGATTTTGACCTTGTAAACAAAGACTGTGCAAGCAGTATTTATATGGCAATTGCACATGATACAGGAATCTTTAAATTTTCTGCAACGACACAGGAAACAATGAACTATGTGGGCAAATTGTTAAGTAAGGGCATTGACCAGACAAAGATTATAGACGAGACTTATAATAGTAAAACCTATAATCAGCAAAGAATTTGTGGCAAAGTGCTTATGGAATCAGAACTTACAGAAGATGGTAAGGTTATTATCAGCCATGCAACGTTAAAGGATTTAGAAAATTATCATTTAGTTAGCACCGATTTAGATGGAATTATTGATAATCTTCGTATTGTAAAAGGTATTGAAGTAGCAGTTTTCATTTATGAAACAGGAGAAAACTGTTATAAAGTCAGTATGCGTGCAAATGGTAAGGTAAAGGTCAGTGAGATTGCACTTAGCCATGGTGGTGGCGGTCATATTTGGGCAGCAGGTTGCACGATACAAGGAACCTTAAATGAGGTTAAAAATGAAATTTTAACAGATATTAAAAAGCAGTTAATAGAGGAGTAGACGTGATAGACGGAGTTATTAATGTTTATAAAGAAAAAGGATTTACTTCTCATGATGTGGTAGCAAAGCTTCGTGGAATTTTACACATGAAAAAGATTGGACATACTGGTACATTAGACCCCGATGCAACAGGGGTCTTACCTGTATGTTTAGGTAAAGCGACAAAGCTTTGTGAGATGTTTACAGACCGCAGTAAGACTTATGAAGCAGTCATGCATTTAGGTATTGTAACAGATACACAGGATATTACAGGTAAGATTTTAGAAGAACATAATGTTTCAATTGATGATGACAGACTTCTAGAGATATTGGAGAAATTTAAAGGACCTATTATGCAAATTCCTCCAATGTATTCTGCACTTAAAGTAAATGGAAAAAAGCTTTATGAATATGCTAGAGCTGGAATTGAAATTGAAAGACAGCCAAGACCGATTGAAATTTATCAATTAGAAATGGGAGATAGAGAAGGTTCTTTGGTAAAACTTACTGTTTCTTGTTCTAAGGGAACATACATTCGCACACTTTGCCATGATATTGGAAGTAAGCTAGGTTGTGGTGCTTGTATGGAGAGTTTAATGCGTACAAGGGTTGGAAGATTTCCAATTTCTGAGGCATTAACTTTATCTCAGATTGAACAATTGCGTGATGAGAAGATGCTAGAATCTAAAATTTTACCCATTGAGGAGGTTTTTTGTGAATTGCCTCAAGTCATAGTAGATAAGTCCTATGACCATTTAGTGCACAATGGAAATCCATTAAAAGTGCATGAAATATCAGCGGATATTGATACGATGATTCGCCTATATGACAGTAAAAAAGAATTTATTGGAATTTATAAATTTGAAGAAAAAAGAAATTTATGGAAACCGGAAAAAATGTTTTATTAGAAAAGGTAGCAGAAGATGAGAACACTCAAGGATACAAAGTCTTTGAATTTAACCACTCCTTCCATTGTTACATTAGGAAAATTTGATGGATTTCATTTAGGACATCAAGCATTGTTTAAGAAATTAATGGATTTAAAGGAAAAAACTGGATTTCCAATGATTGTATTTACATTTGAAGTCTCACCTAATGTAAGGTTAAAAGGAAAAAAGCCACAGTTTATTTTAAGTAATGAAGAACGAGAAGACTGGCTTAGTAAAAGAGGTGTCGATTACTTAATAAAATATCCTTTTACTGAAGAAGTAAAAAATATGGAAGCAGAAGACTTTATTGAAGAAATTTTATATAAAGACTTAAAGGCTTCCCACATTGTGATGGGAGATGATTTTCATTTTGGTCACAATAGAAGAGGAAATTTTAAGCTATTAGATAGTAAAAAGGACAAATTTGGCTATCATCTATGGGTGGTAGATGAAGTATTATTAGATGGAGAACCTATTAGTAGTACAAGGGTTCGAAAAGCCTTAAATGAAGGTAATATTGAGAAAGTAAATGAATTATTAGGGTTTCCTTATTATGTGGAAGGAATTATTACTCATGGAGCACATCTTGGTCGTACCATTGATATGCCTACGATTAATGTGATGCCGGATGATATTAAACTGTTACCACCTTTTGGAGTTTATGCAACAAGGGTGTTAATTGAAGGCGTTTGGTATGATGGAGTAACGAATATTGGAAGGAAACCGACAGTAGGAGAAAATAATGCCAGGGGAGTGGAAACGTATCTTTTACATACAAAGGGTGATTTTTATGGAAAAAAAGCTCGTGTGTGTTTAGAGCATTTTCAACGTCCAGAACAAAAATTTAGTGGTATTTTAGAATTAAAAAATCAGATGCAAAAGGACGCAGTAAATGCAGAAATGTTTTTGAAAGGATTGTGATAGTATGTCTTTACAATTCGTTAAAGGAGTTGCAGGTAGTGGTAAGACTAGTTGGCTTTTAGATAAGATAATAACAGACTCTTTAAAAGAAACGAAGAAACATTTTATTGTACTTGTGCCTGAGCAATATACGATGGAAACTCAAAAACAGGTTGCCCTAAGGCATCCAAATCATGGGAGTTTCCAAATTGATGTGGTCAGCTTCGAGAGGCTGGCCTATCGTGT
Organism: uncultured Lachnospiraceae bacterium; assembly: GCA_902496125.1. GTDB lineage: Bacteria > Bacillota > Clostridia > Lachnospirales > Lachnospiraceae > TWA4. The sequence continues at coordinate 3,631 of CABUZU010000090.1, read as the reverse complement.
TTTTGAGGAGCTTTGTGCAACAAGTTATACAATATTAGACGATATGGGTAAGAGTATCTTGCTTACAAAAGCAGCAAGAGCACATGAAAAGGAATTAGATGTATTTGCAAAGAATTTAAAAAGACCAGGATTTATTAGTGAATTAAAGTCTATTTTAAGTGAGCTCTATCAATATGGAATTGGTGTTGAGCAGTTAGAAGATTCCCTACAAATAGCAAGTAAAAAGCCCTTACTAGCAGCGAAGATGAAGGATATGGCAACGATTTATCATTCATTTACTGAAATCCTAGAGGAAGGAACGATTCCAGCAGAGGAACTTTTAGTAAAACTTTGTCATATTCTTAATGAGTCTAAATTAATAAAAGACAGTGTAATTGCAATTGATGGTTTTACAGGATTTACACCTGTGCAGTATCAAGTAGTAGAAAAGCTTTTAACTCAGGCAAGTAAGGTTTATTTATCATTGACCGTAGACCCACAGTTTAGTGAGAAGACTGAAATCCCAGAATACGAGCTTTTTTCGTTAAGTGTGCATACAATGGTGAAGGTAAATGAACTAGCAGTAAAAAACAACATTGAAGTACTTCCTTCTATTTCATTAGAAAATCCGAATGAAAAGCGATTTAAACATCATGAAGCATTAAGTTTTTTAGAAAAATATGCACTTCGTTTCTCAAATAGGCGATTTTTACATTCACAGGAAGAATTTTCGGTTCACGTTTGTCAAACTCCGGTTGATGAAGTCCGTTTTGTTTGTCGAGAAATTTGTCGTTTGGTAAATGAAAAGGGATATCGTTACCGAGAAATTGCGATTATTACAGGAAGTCTTAATGATTACATTCCTGATTTAAAGCAAGAGCTTACAAAATATCAAATTCCATGTTTCTTAGATGATAAAACAAGTCTTATGAGAAATCCATTAGTAGAATTTATTCGCTCGATGTTAGTATTAGCAAATGGGGATTTTTCTTATGAAAAGGTCTTTCGCCATTTAAAATGTGGTCTTTTTGATATTGATAGAGGGGACTTAGATTATTTAGAAAATTATGTAATTGCAATGGGAATTCGCAGTGAAAAGCGTTGGAACAGGGAATGGAATCGTAGTTACAAAGAGAGTGGAACGATTGACTTTGTTCATTTAAATGAAGTGCGTGTGAATGTGGTTGAAAAGCTTTTAGCATACAAGGCACGAATTGGTAAAAAAGGTTTAACACTAAAAGAGCGAATTCGTGCAATTGTAGAGTTTATGATGGAAGCAAAATTAGAGGAGAAACTTCTTGATTTTTCAACATGGTTAGAAGAAATAGGAGAGCCCTTTTTAGCTTCTGAATACGAACAAGCCTATGCATTAGTAATTGAATTATTTGATGAAATTGTAGGACTTTTAGGTGAGGAAGAGATTTCTTTAGAAGAATTAACGATTTTATTAGACAGTGGATTTGCTGAAATTAAGGTTGGATTTATTCCAGAAGGAGTCGATAAAATCACAGTCGGCGATATGGAAAGAACTAGATTAAATGGAATACGAGCATTGTTTTTTATTGGTGTCAATGAAGGAAAAGTACCAAAAGCACCTGGAACTGGTGGAATCTTTACTGATTACGATAAAGAACAGCTATCGTTAATGAAAATTGAACTATCTCCAACGGCAAAGAAAAATAGTTTTATCCAACAGTTTTACCTTTATCTAGCCTTAACACGTGCAAGTGAACGCCTTTTTATTACCTATGCGAAGACCGATGCATTAGGAAAGATGCAAAGACCGTCTGTATGTTTGGGAGATATACTGCGTTTATTTCCAAAACTTCAAGTAAAAGAAGAGGATGACAGACAATTAGATGGTAAAAACTGGACAGATAAAAACTCTGCACTCGATTTTTATATTCAGGGACTTTCTGATGTAAAAGATGGCAAATTAGATGAGGAGTGGTTAGAATTATTCAATCATTATCGTCGCCATGCTGGTAAAAAAGAGCAAGCACTTTCGTTGTTACATGCGACGTTTGGAACGTATGAAAAAGAAACATTGGGTAAAGAATTGGCTAGAAAGTTATACGGCGAGGTATTATCTGGCAATGTAAGCCGTTTAGAATTACAATCCGCATGTGCCTATGCACAGTTTTTGCGTTATGGCTTAGAACTAGAGAAACGACCAGAATATCGCTTTCAAGCAGTTGATATTGGAAATATCTTTCATATGGCAATTGAGTCGGTATTTAATAAGGCAAAGGAAGAAAAAATTTCATTAGGAAGCCTTAGTGATGAAAAAAGAGGAGAATTAGTCCATGAATGTGTAGAGCAGGTAATTGTAAACTATGGCAATAAAATCTTAGATGACAGTGCAAGAAACCGTTGGCTAGGCGGAAGGCTAGAGAGGATTACAGACCGTACCATTTGGGCATTGTCAAGACAGCTTGCAGAGAGTGGATTCATACCCGATGGAATCGAAGTTGTATTTTCAGCAGATAATTCGGATGCGTTAGTACTAGATTTATCAGAACAAGAGAAAATGAACTTAAAAGGACGTATTGATCGATTAGATATTAAAGAAGACGATAATCATGTCTATGTACGTATTGTAGACTATAAATCGGGAAGTACAAGCTTTGACCTTGTTTCCATTTATCATGGACTACAGCTGCAATTAGTATTTTATTTAGATGCAGCGATGGAAAATTTATCAAAGAGAAATCCAGAAAAGCAAATTCATCCAGGTGGTGTTTTATACTATAATATTAAAGAACCTTTAGTAGATAAAACTCCTAAAATGAGTGAAGAAGATATCAAGGCAAAATTATTAGAGCAAATGCAGATGAATGGTCTGATGAATGTATTAGCTGGTGAAAAAGAAGAAAAACAGATAAAAAATGTTCCAGAGAAGAATCTAAATGAATTAAAATCTTATGTAGAGGATACGGTACGTCATCTAGGAAAGCAAATTATTGAAGGAGATATTCAAGTAAATCCTTATAAAAGAGGGAATAAAAATCCTTGTACCTACTGCGAATATCAGTCTATTTGTAGATTTGATAAAAAAATTTCTGGCTATCGTTATCGAAACCTTGTTTCGATTCCAACCGAGCAAATTTGGGAAGAATTATCAAAGAAAGGAGAATGGGCAGATGGAAAAGAAGTGGACCCCGGCACAAAAGCAGGCGATTGAATTAAATAATCGAAATCTACTAGTTGCTGCCGCTGCTGGAAGTGGTAAAACTGCTGTCTTAGTAGAACGTATTATTACAAAGATGATAAACAAAGATTCTCCTTTTGATATTGATAAGCTACTAGTTGTGACCTTTACAAGGGCAGCAGCAAGTGAGATGAAAGAGCGAATTGGAATTCGTCTATCGAATTTATTAGAAGAAAATCCTGGGGATACGCATTTACGTAAACAATATACGCTATTAAATCATGCTTCGATTACAACTATTGATAGTTTTTGTTTAAGAGTGGTTCGAGATTATTTTAATGAATTAGAGATGGACCCGGATTTTCGAATTGCAGATGAAGGCGAATTAAAGCTTTTACAGTTAGATTTATTAAATGATTTTTTAGAGGAATGCTATGAGAGCGAAGATGAGAATTTCTTAGATTTTGTGGAAGCCTATGGGAATGGAAAGACAGATGCAGG
>CABUZU010000089.1 GCA_902496125.1 uncultured Lachnospiraceae bacterium | reverse complement strand
TAAGGAAGAACTTAGAGAGATTCTTGTTCCATAGATTACCCTAGAAAATACATCTCTACCCATTTTATCTGTTCCAAATAAATGTGCAGAACTTGGAGCTTGTAAAGCGTCTTTTAAAACAGCTTCTGTTGGATCATGCGTTGCAATCATTGGAGCGCAAACTCCAATTAATATAATCGCAAGTGCCATAATACTAAATATAATAAAACTTTTATTCTTCTTTACAAATTTCATGATGACTACCTCTTTTCTCTCATTCTAGGGTCTACAAAATTGTAGGAAACATCTACTAAGAAGTTAATCACCATATAGATGAGGGCAATCCACAATACATATCCTTGAATCAATGGATAGTCATAGTTTGTAATTGCCTGAACCGCTAAATTACCAAGACCTTCATAAGAGAAGATTACTTCTACTACCGCAGTACCACCAAGTAGAGAACCTAGTGATAAACCGAGTAAGGTAATTAATGGTAGTAAGGAGTTTGGAAATACATGCTTCCAAAGAATAACCGATTCTTTTACTCCTCTTGCTCTTGCACCAGTTACATAATCTTGACTTAGCTCTTCTAATACCGCTGTTCGAACCTGTCTTGTGTACTTCGCAGCCATTGCAAAAGCAAGTGTCACACTCGGTAAAATTAAAGATTTAAAATCATTTCCTGAACTAATGACTGGCAATAGTCCAAGTTTTAAACAAACAAAATACATCAGTAACAAACCAACCCAAAAGTTTGGCATGGATACGCCAAAGAAGGTAAGTCCTCTTACAATATAGTCGGCAATTCCATTCTTATGAACTGCTGCTAGCATTCCTAGCGGTATCGCAAAAATTAACATAAGCACCATGGATGCAAATGATAACTTCAGTGTCGGTCCTAATCTTATACTCAATAATTCGATCACTGGTTTAGACTTTGAATAAGATAAGCCAAAATCACCATGTAAAACTCCACCTAACCATCGTCCATACTGAACGATAAATGGGTCATTTAATCCCATCTGTTCCCTTACTTGATCAATTGTTTCTTGATCTGGCATTGCCCCAGAAGCTGCATACATGGTACGCACAGGGTCACCTGGTGCCAAGTAAGTAAGACAAAAAGTAATAATACTGATTCCAAATAATACAACAATAATCTGTATTATTCTTCTAAGTAATTGTTTTCCTTTCACACCTTTATCCTCTCTTAAATATTAATATTTTTATCAGTTTTCGGTTTTTGAATATAATGCTTTAGCATATACTCTAAAAAGTTCTGTGCAAGAGGGCTTAAATTATCTCTTGAACGCTTAATATACCCAAAACTGACATTTACGTCTAGTGGTTCAATTGGAATCGCTACAATGCCTTCATCCTTGAACTCATCTTTAATAAAGCTACTACTAATTGAACAGTATTCAGTATTCTTTAATAACTGAATTAAAAAATGGTTACTGTTGCTTACTGCAACCTCTGCATAATCACCACCGTAAATAACATCTTCTTTTAAATGTCCAAGGTGACTATATAAGGAATACTGTCCTTCTCTATATTGAACAAACTTAATCTTTGATAGCATTCCTTCACTAATGGTATCGAACTTGCTCCATCCATTGTTTTTACTTGCATATAGATATAGTGGATATTTTCCAAGTTCAAAAAACTTAAGTCCCTTCATCTTAATGTGATTGTTAAAGGCCGCTAAGTTTTTATGTGACAAATATACAAAACCAATTTCAGATTTTCTCTTATGGATTCTAGTTACTAGCTCTTCTACATTGTCTTCCCAATATTCCATCTGGAAATTCTTCTCATCATCATTCTGGTCTCGATAAAACTCTGCCATTACTCGTGTTACTTGATTACTTGGAACACTGCAAACAGATAGTCTTTGAAGACCTTGACCGTCCTTCAGTTCCCGAATCGTCTTCATACTCTTTAGGATATCAATCGCATAGCGATAGATTAACTCGCCTTGAGGCGTAACCTCTACACCACTTCTTGTTCTCCTAAATAACTCCATCCCAAGCTCATCTTCTAAAGACTTTACAATCTTACTGACATTGGGTTGGGTGGTAATTAATACTTCTGACGCTGAGTGAAAACTTCCCATATCCACACTGACGACAAAATACTGTAGTTGTTTAATATCCATACTTCTCCTCTTTCTTAAACATTATACCATTGTGCTTTTTGGCAAAAAAAAGCACACCTCCCAGTGTGTATACAATAAACTCTTGTCATTAGCTTATATAAGACACACCTATTCATCGTAGGTTTGTTCCTATGAAATCCTCAGGTATTCTGGCTGAGAAGAAATTTCGTAATCTCTTCATCACAGTGACGAGATCGCGTCGGATTTGCGCCGACTTCCCCTGTTCAATTTTTACATTTTGATTATAGCACCAAATTCGTTTTTTTTCTCCATTTTTTCATATTTTATCCATTCCAATTTGGAATCATCAAAAGAAGAACATTTTTTAATGAATTTTCACTAAAAAAATGTTCTCTTGTTAATCAATATTATTCAACTGTTACAGATTTCGCTAAGTTTCTTGGTTGGTCTGGATTTAAATCTTTACCAACAGAAGTGTAATAAGCGATTAATTGGCAGATAACAACGGATTCAAATACCGCAAAATCGTCTGAAATCTCTGGTAATGAGATGTGGGTATTACAAATTGTTGGGTCTGAAATCTCCTTATCCTTGCTAATTAGCACAACATAAGCTCCACGAGCCTTTACTTCACGGATGTTAGAGATAACTTTGCTATATACATGAGCCTGAGTTGCAATGGCAATCACTGGTACTCCATCGTTAATTAATGCAATCGTACCATGTTTTAATTCACCAGCAGCATAAGCTTCTGCATGAATATATGAAATTTCTTTTAATTTTAGTGCACCTTCCATAGATAAGGTGTAGTCAAGACCACGGCCAATAAAGAATGCATTCTCAGCATTTACCATACGTCTTGTAAGCTGTTCTACTTCGTCTTTATATTTTGCTAAGGTTGTAGCAATTGCACTTGGTACTTCTTGAAGTTTTGAAATAAAGTCCTTTGCAAATGCTTCATCAATTTTCTTAGAAACTAATCCTAATTTGCAAGCTAATAAATAGAAGGTTGCAACCTGTACGGTATAAGCCTTGGTACTAGCAACAGCAATTTCAGGACCTGCATGGGTATAGAGTACATAGCTACTTTCTCTAGCAATCGAAGAACCCTTTACATTTACAATAGCAAGTGTTTTATCGGTATACTTCTTAGCAAGTCTGAGTGCTTCTAACGTATCAATGGTTTCACCAGATTGAGAAACCGCAATGACAATGGAATTTTCATTAATTACTGGTTCTTCATAACGAAATTCTGATGCAATTGCAACGGTTACAGGAATATGAAGCATATTCTGGATTAATGTCTTACCAATCATTCCAGCATACATTGCAGTACCACAAGCGATAATGGTGATATCTGTACAATCTTCAAAGAAACTATCTGGAATTAAATCTTCGCTAAAATCAGGAAGCTGCTTATTAATTCTAGGTGCAATGGTACGAGAGATTGCATCTGGCTGTTCGTTGATTTCCTTTAACATAAAGTGAGGATATCCTTCTTTTTGTGCTGCGGATACATCCCAGTTTACTTCTAAGTATTCTGGTTCTACAGCATTGCCTTCTAAATCTTCTAAAGAAATCCCTTCAGTTGTAAGAGTTAAAATATGATATTCTGGTACAATGAAATATTTTTTAGAATATTCAATAAATGCTGTTAAATCAGAAGCAATGAAAGAACCTTTCTCACAATGAGTTGCTACCATAGGACTTACATTACGTACTGCATAAATTACACCTGGATGGTCTACAAACATGATACAAAAAGCGAAAGAACCTTTGAATAAAGGAACTGCTTTACGAATTGTTGCAACTGGGTCACCTTCATATAATGCATTAAAAAGTGCTGCTGCAACTTCGGTATCAGTTTCAGAGATTAACGCATCTTCTAAATGGTATTCGGTAGTAAGTTCATGATAGTTTTCAATAATACCGTTATGGATTAATGCTACCTTACCAATTTTATGAGGGTGAGCATTCGCATTGGTAACTCCACCATGAGTTGCCCAACGAGTATGACCAATACCACAGGTTGAATCGTTTTCATCACAAATTGCACGAAGGTCTGCAACCTTACCAGCTGTTTTACGAATTGAAATCTTGTTCTTATGGTCGTTTACATAAGCAATTCCTGCACTATCGTAACCACGATATTCTAGCTTTGCAAGTCCATCTAATAAAATATCCTGAGCAGGTATCACTCCAGTAAATCCAATAATTCCACACATAATTATAATTCTCCTATTCTATTTCTTATTTAGTTTTCATGTACAATTACGGTCAGAAGGCTTTTGTTTTGAAGTTACCTTCATATTTATTCCTTTTGTCAATATGGCCGTACCCATATCCAAGCATCCGCCGAATCTTCGATTACTTGGTCCTCGTTATCCAAATAGTATATGTTTCGTCTCCTTATTTGGTGCATGGCGCTAAAGTTTCTAAACTTTTCGAAATTTGATCTCTCCTTAATAATCAAACATGGAAATTTTAACATATAATATACCAAAATACAACACAAACTTTTATCTATATCGTGTATTTTCTTGTGATATATTACCATATACCTTAAAAGGAGACTACCATTTCTTCGGTAGCCTCCCATTATATGAATGAATATGTCTGATAATTAGTTTACACCAAAGTGCTCAAATAAGATTTTTTCTGCTTCTTCATTCCATAATCCACGATGTGCTTTTACACTTGCATCTAATTTAGCGAATAATGGATCGGTTTTTCCTAATTCTTCAAAGTCATCTAATGCAGTAAGTGGCATTTCAAACTGTAAGTAAGTAAGCTTCTTACCACCTGGAATTTCTGGTAAATGGCAGGTAGCATCTGCGATACAATCAATACCACCAACATGTGTTACCATAACAGCAGGATTAATTGCACCCTTTGCTGCAAGGTCAATTGCTTCTACTAAGTCATCGGTATTTCCACCAGTTGTTCCCATGATATGAGAGCTTGTGTAGTGGCAGTTGTAAAGGTTGATATTTGCACTAAACTGATTGTCTGTAGGACCTGCAAAGAAATTCATGCAACCGTCAAATGCTAATAATTTATCTCCCATTTCTGCAACAGATTTAATTGGAACATATACGAATACGTCATCATAACCATGACCTTCTGAAATTTCCATTAATTCTTTTACTGGGTCTTCCATTTTAGCTGTATTTACATAAAGAAGTTCAATTCCTTTTTCTTTTGCTTCTTCTACTGTGATACATTCTGCTGCACGTTTTAATTTTGCATCATCTACATCGGTTACAACGATTCTCTTTGGCTTATTTTCAAAGTGAAGACCATAAGTTACAGCACCAAGTCCCATAGGTCCGCAACCACCTAAGATTAAGATGTTACCATCTTTTTTAGTTCCCATTGCATGTTCATAATTTTGTTTGTTGGTGTGGTAGTTTGCATGATATCCACCAATGATACAACTCATAGGTTCACCAAGAGATGCTTTAAAATAGCTATCTCCATCGTAAGTTAAAAGACAACCAAGTTCCATAACTTCGTGAGGCATGATGCAATAAGTAGCAGCACCACCACAATATTCATAAGAATATCCAGGAGAGTCTAATTTTCCTTGATAGTTAAGAGCTGGCTGCAATGCAAATTTCTGACCTGGTTTAAACTGGTCTTTCCATTTTGCACCAACTTTAACGATATCACCAGAGCATTCATGTCCAACAATGATTGGGTTGGTATCGATATTTTGAGGAGCTCTTTTATGCTTCTTACCCTGTTTTGCTAATTTATAAGTAGACATACAAATACTATCACTAACAACTTTTACTAAGATTTCATCATCTTTGATTTCTGGAAGTTCAAATTCCTCTAATCTTAAATCCATTTCACCATACATTCTAACTGCTTTTGTTTTCATTTTGTATACCTCCGTTTTTAATTTTATATATGAATAATAATTACGCAAACATATTGTAAATGGTGTCAACATCACTCTTTACTAAGTGGTCAACATCATCGGTATCTGATAAGTTTAATGCAATTTTAGCTAAGATATCCAAGTGTTCATCACCGCGACCTGCAATTGCAATAACAATTCTTACCATTTCACCATTCCAATCTGTGCCTTCTGGGAATACCATCATCGCAATACCAGATTTTTTAATACTTTCTTTGGAAGCTTCAATGCCATGAGGGATTGCAATTTCATTTCCAATTGCGGTATTAAATACTTTTTCTTTATCTAACATTGCCTGAATATAAGGCTCGTCTACATAATCACAATCTACTAAGATACGTCCTAACTGTTTGATAACGTCTTCTTTTTTCTGTGATTTGCAATTTAAAATAATATTTTCTTTTCTTAAAATCTCGTCTTTTACTGGCTCTGCCTTCGGTTCTTCTACTTTTGCTTTTCTTTTAAAAAATGCCATGATTTTGTCCTCCTTAAATTTTACTGATATAATTATTGAAATACACTTTTAGTACAAATTGTAATTTTTCTCGAATTTTTTCTTCATTCTGATTAATAATACAATCCAAAAATTCATCATCTTCTAACAAGGAGCTACTGATATGTCCTAACATCTGCGAATTTTCTTTGCGGCTTGCATCAACTGGCATAAGCATTACCACCGCTGTTTGTATTTGTTTTAAATAAGGGTCTAAAAATGGTGTTCCTTCTTTGGTTCTGCAAGTATAAAAAGCGACCTCATCTACTGCCTTGGTTCGACAGTGTAACAGTGCAATCTTAAGTTCTGGGAAAATTTGAGACATCAAACTTTCTCGCTTTAAGATATCTTCTTTTAAAATGATACTTGCAGTTGCCTTATTCGTTACTTCTTTACTAATAATTGTAAGCATCCTATCAAAGGTGCTGTCTGCTAAAATGCGAATATCACGGTACTTCTTTAACAACAGCTTAATCTTCGCTGCGGTAAAGTTAATCTCGTCTAGCTGCCTTGTAAAATCATTTTGCTCGACCTTTAACGGCATTCTTGCATACTCATCTACTTTAATTCGTATCTTTTGCAAATCTCTTGCTGGAATGAGGGGACTTACTTGTAAATAATCAACACCTACGTGTTTTAAATCAATACTGGTGACAAAAAAATCAATTTTTGACATAATATAGGGGGTTAGCTCATCCTTGCCAAACGCATGTAGATTTACTTGTTTGTCTAATTGATTCTTTAACTTTGTAAGCATCAGTCTTGCAACACCAAAACCACTCGCACAAATTACACCAATTTCAACACATCGCTCTTTACGTCTTTGATTATTGACTCTTTCAATTGCTGCTCCAAAGTGCATCGTTAAATATCCAACCTCTTCATCATTAACTTCAAATCCTGTAACCTTTGTAATCACCGTTGAAGCCTTTTGACATTTCTTAAAAATATCCGGATATTCTTCTTTGATATCTTTAAGAATCGGATTGTAAATATTCATTTTATTTTTTAACCTAATAAATGTTGGTTCTAAATGGACTAACAATCCATGAATGAAATCTTCATCTAACTTTAGTTCATAAGCAATTTCTTCATCGAAAGCATCAATCATCTGGTCTACAATATCTAAGATTTCTTCTGCTCCTATAGAGTAGAGTGCATTTGCTTGATTTGTATATTGTAATTTTGAGCCTTTGATGTGAAGCATAATATATCCTAATTCCTGTTTGGGAATTGAAATATCAAATTCTTGTTCTAAATTTTTTAGAATTTTTACTGCTAAGCCATATTCGTCTTCTAATTTATACTCCTCTGAAAGTTCACTTTCAATGACTTCACCTTGCATAATTCGGTCAAGAGAAATCGTTAAATGCATAATCAAACCAGTAAAGGAGCTTTCTGTCATCGACTTTAAACGAGGTTCATCCATTCGTGTTAATGTCTTTGTTACACGCTCTAGATAATCACTGTTTAAAATCTCATAGATATTATCCGATGGCTCGTTGC
>CABUZU010000088.1 GCA_902496125.1 uncultured Lachnospiraceae bacterium | reverse complement strand
TCTCCGCCACATTTCGGGCAGGCAACACCAATTTTTTCAAAATAAGGTTTGGTATTCCTACATTCTGGAAATCCTGGACAGGCTAGGAATTTACCATGAGGTCCGTATTTATAAACCATTTGTCTTCCACAAACCTCACAAACCTCATCCGATACTTCATCTTCAATTGTAATCTTCTCTAGCTTTTCTGCACCTAATTTAACGGCTTCTTCTAAATCTGGATAGAAGTTTCTTACTACTGTCTTCCAATCTACATTTCCTTCTTCAATTTGGTCTAATAACCCTTCTAGATTTGCAGTAAAGGTTACATCTACAATGGAAGGAAATGCTTTTATCATCACATCATTGACAATTTCACCAAGTTCTGTGATATATAAATTTTTATTTTCCTTTAAAATATATCTTCTTGCAATCAATGTTGTAATAATGGGAGCATAGGTACTTGGTCTACCAATACCTAATTCCTCTAACTCCTTAACCAAAGAAGCTTCGGTATAATGTGGCTGCGGTTGTGTAAAATGTTGTTTGTCTTCAAAATTAACAAGCTCCAATTCACTGTCCTCTTTTAATTTCGAACTAATCTTAGCCTCTTTTGTTTCTTCATTATTATATACTGCTTGAAAACCAGCAAATACAAGTTTTGAACCAGAAGCACTAAATGGCTCGTCATTTGCCTTAATTTTTACCGAAGTTGTCTTATATACTGCTGCCTTCATCTGACTTGCTAAGAAACGATTGTATACTAATTGATAAAGTCTATATTGGTCACGGCTTAAAGAATCTTTAACAGAAGCAGGGGTTAATGTAATATCAGTTGGTCTAATTGCTTCATGTGCATCTTGAACCTTACCGCCTTTCTTCTTTTCTTTTACCCCTTCTCCAATATATTCCTCTCCATAAGTATCTGCAATATAAGCTCTTGAAGCTTCCACCGCTTCCTTTGATACACGAATAGAGTCTGTACGTAAATAAGTAATTAATGCAAGAGTTCCCTTTCCTTTAATATCTACCCCTTCATAGAGCTGTTGTGCTACTCGCATGGTCTTTGAAGTTGAAAAATTTAAAGATTTCGAAGCATCCTGTTGCATTGTACTCGTAGTAAATGGATTTGGACTTTTACGAGTGCGTTCACTTTCCTTTATCGAATCAATTTCAAATGTTTCATCTTTTAATTTATCTAAAAGCTCATCCATTGCTTCTTTATTCGAAATGTCATTTTTATAATGAGCAACAAATGTCGCTTTCTCACCTTTAATCTTAAGATTGGCATCTAGCGTCCAATACTCTGTTGGAATAAAAGCATTAATACTTTCTTCTCTATCACAAATGATTCGAAGTGCTGCTGATTGAACACGACCTGCACTAAGTCCTCTCTTAACCTTTGCCCAAAGAAGGGGGCTAATGGAATAACCTACCATACGGTCTAATACACGGCGGCATTGCTGTGCATTTACTAAATCCATATCAATATCTCTAGGGTTTTTTAAAGATGCTTTTACTGCATTCTTAGTAATCTCATTAAATGTAATACGTTGTACTTTTTTATTTTCAAGCTTTAACGCATAATATAAATGCCAACTAATGGCTTCTCCCTCACGGTCAGGGTCCGTTGCTAAATAGATTTTATCAGCCTTTTTCACTTTCTTACGAAGAGCTGCTAATAACTCGCCCTTTCCTCTTATCGTAATATATTTTGGCTCATAATCATTGTCAAAATCTATACCCATATTGCTCTTAGGTAAATCTCTTACATGTCCATTTGACGCTTCTACATCGTAATTACTGCCTAAGAATTTCTTGATAGTTTTGACTTTTGCTGGGGATTCTACAATAACTAAATATTTTGCCATAAAAATCTCCTACTATATTTTCATTACATAAAAATTTTTTTCAGTCTGCTGTATTAGTCCCGACATCTCTAAATGTAACAATATTTTAGCTGTTTTAGCGGTACTAAACCCACATTTATCCACAATTTCAGTCAAACATTTAGGTCGCAAACCGACTTCACTATACACCTTTTCTTCTTCAAACGCAAGACCTAAATTCTGTTTTTTATGTATTTTGTAGTCTTTTACTATTTTTTTATCTGCATTTATTGGTAGTAATTCAACAATATCATCCACATTTGTATAGATTCCAGCACCTTGCTTAATTAGACTATTACAACCTTCGCTTAACGCATCATAAATTCTACCAGGAACAGCTAAAACTTCTTTTCCTTGTTCTAATGCCAAATCTGCAGTAATCAGCGAACCACTTTTTAACTTCGCTTCTACCACTAAAACCACATCAGCTAGTCCACTAATAATACGATTTCTCTGAGGAAAATGCATCGCTAGTGGTGGACTATTTAATGGAAATTCAGAAATAATACTTCCCTTTTTTAAAATATTTTGATAAATTTTCGCATTTTCCTTTGGATAGCATAGATTAATTCCATTTCCAAGTACAGCCACTGTCTTCCCACACGCTTCTAACGTTCCAATATGAGCACTGGTATCAATACCGGCAGCTAATCCACTAATAATGGTAACCCCTTTCTTGGCTAATTGTAAAGCTGCTTGCTTGGCAGTTTCCTTGCCATAATAGCTACAATTTCTTGCACCTACAATGGCTACTGTAGGTATATCTAAATCTAATAGATTCCCTCTTACATAAAGTCCTTGTGGCGGATTATAAATATGTTTTAACTTCGTTGGATATTCTTCATCTTGCGTTGTAATAAATCGTATGTTTTGTTCTTTTAATTTATGATAATCTTCTTCTATTTTATTAAAATTTTTTCTACTCATCAATAAACATTCCATTGCTTTTTTTGGCAAAATCTTACTAGCTTTTAATTGTTCTTCACTACTTTTAAATACTTCTGTTGCACTTCCAAAATACTCTAACAGCTTAACAATACGTACTGCACCTAAGCCTTCTACATTACACAACCAATAACGATACTTGATTTCCATGAAAAATACTCCTTTTTGATTTTATTATAACAGTTACTTGATTTTTAATCAATAAAATGTTATAATTTGACTAAAAAAGGAGTGATATTTATTTTTGGAAAAACCTATACTGCAACCCTTCACGGCATTGATGGACTATTAGTCCAAGTAGAATCTGATATTTCTGATGGTCTCCCTAATTTTGAACTTGTAGGGATTCCTTCTTCTGAAGTACGTGAAGCAAAGGAACGTGTAAACACTGCATTTAAAAATGCTCAGATTAAAATTCCGCCTAAACGAATTACTGTGAATCTATCTCCTGCTGATATTCGAAAATGTGGCTCTGGATTTGACCTTCCCATTGCTATTTCTATTTTATGTGCACTTGGACTTTTATCAAGAGAAATTTTAAATAAGATTCTAATTTGCGGTGAATTAGGACTAGACGGAAAGATTAAACCAATTGATGGTATTTTATCCTTTGTCCTTTGTGCAAAAGAATATGGTCTTAGTTATTGCATGATTCCTAAAGACAATGAAGAAGAAGGCTGTAGCATTCATGGTATGAAGATGATACCAGTATCTTCTTTATCCGATGTAGTTGAAATCTTAAAACATCCTGATTCCATTGACGAGTATGCTATTTCTGCTAAGGCTTGGCAGGAAATGCATCCTATTCTTGAACCGGAATTATCTTATGATTTTTCTGATATCAAAGGTCAAGAAGTGTTAAAACGAGCGTTAGAAATTGCTGCCTGTGGAATGCATAATGTCTTAATGTCTGGACCTCCTGGTTCAGGAAAGACAATGGCTGCAAAGAGATTTCCTAGCATTTTACCACCAATGACACAAGAAGAAAGTATTGAAGTCACTCGTATTTACAGTGTTTGTGGACTGCTTCCCTCTAGAAGTGGACTGATGCATATGCGCCCTTTTCGCTCTCCACACCATACGATTAGTACCCAAGCTCTAATTGGTGGAGGATACTATCCACAACCAGGAGAAGTGTCACTTGCAGACCGCGGGGTTTTATTTTTAGATGAATTGACGGAATTTTCAAATACGACACTAGAGACCCTTAGGCAACCACTAGAAGATGGAAATGTTCAAATTTCTAGAGTCCGTGGTTGTTATACCTTTCCTTCTCATACCTTACTCTGTGCAGCGATGAATCCTTGTAAATGTGGCTATTATCCCGATTTAAACCGATGTACCTGTTCTCTAACTGATGTAAAACGCTACCTCGCAAAGCTTAGCAAACCATTTTTAGACCGCATCGACATCACAGTAGAGACTACTGCCTTAAACTATCAAGAATTTACCTCAGATGCTAAGTCTGAAACTTCTGCTAAAATTAGAGAACGTGTACTTAGAATACATAAAATCCAAAAAGAACGTTATAAAGACAGTAATACTTTTTTTAACGCTCAAATGAATACTCATGAAATTGAGAAGTTTTGTATTTTAGATGAAAAAGAAGAAAAATTACTAGAACAACTTGTTGCCACTTATAAAATTACTGCAAGGGGGTATCATAAAATTTTACGTGTTGCTAGAACCATTGCAGATTTAGAAGGAAATGAAAAAATTAACGAAGAACATTTAATGGAAGCTTTTTGTTATCGCAACTCTTGGCTACAATAAAAATGAAGTAGGGACTTGCTATCCCTACTTCATCATCGTATTTTTACAATATTTCGCAATCGTTTCAATTGCTTCTCTACCATCAGAAACAATTACAACACTTACTCCTTCATTAATTAATAACGTATATTTATTTTATTCTTCTGTTGCTTCTTCTGGAGTTTCTAAAGCTTTCATACTTAAGCTAATTTTATTGCTTTCACCATTAAAATCTACAACTTTAGCTTTGATTACCTGGTCTTTTGAAAGTACATCAGAAGGTTTTTCAACATGTGCTCTAGAAATCTGAGATACATGTAATAATGCATCTACACCTGGTTCTAATTCTACGAAAGCACCAAAATCTGTCATACGAGCAACTTTACCTTCTACGACATTACCTACTGCGTATTTTTCAGCAGCGGTTAACCAAGGATTTTCTTCTGGGAATTTAAGACTTAATGCAATCTTATCTCCGTTGATTTCTTTAATAAATGTTTTAACCTTTTCACCAACTTTGAAAATCTTCTTAGGGTTATCTACATGCCCCCAAGACATTTCAGAGATGTGAAGTAAACCATCAGCTCCACCTAAATCGATGAATGCACCGAAATCTGTTACATTCTTAACAGTTCCTTCTACAGTCATACCAGCTTCAATTTTAGCAAATAAAGCTTCTTTTAATTCTGCTTTCTTAGCTACTAAAAGCTGTTTGCGATCACCAATGATTCTTCTCTGTCTAGGTTTGAAGTCAGTGATTACAAATTCAATTTCCTGTCCTTCGTATTTGCTTAAATCTTTTTCATAGCTATCAGATACTAAGCTTGCTGGAATAAATACTCTAGTTCCTTCAACAACAACGCTTAATCCACCTTTTTCAATACGAGTAACAGTAGCTTTTAAAACTTCCTTATTCTCATAAGCTTCTTCTAATTTCTTGTTTCCTCTGTCAGCTGCTAATCTCTTATAAGATAAAAGTACCTGACCTTCTCCATCGTTTACTTTAATAACCTTAGCTTCTAATTCATCGCCTTCGGATACACATGTTGTTAAATCAAGACTTGCATCATTTGTATATTCGCTTTTGGTAATGATACCGTCAGCTTTATAGCCGATATTTAAAACAATTTCACCCTCCTTAACAGCGATAACTTTTCCACTGACTACCTCACCAGTGCGGATTGTTTTTACAGAACCCTCCAATAATTCTTCAAAAGTTTGTTCTGACATTAGATTGAACCTCCTCAATAATATTCTTTGGGGTAGATGCCCCCGCTGTAATACCTACGGTGCACACAGTTGTTAGAAAATCTCGAGCTGCTAAGTCTTCGAGTGTCTGTATATAATAGGTTTTATTACATTCGTTCCTACAAATTTCGTAGAGCTTTTGCGTGTTGGAACTATTCTTTCCACCAATCACAATCATAGCATCTACGGACGAAGCAAGTTGCCTTGCTTCTGTCTGACGTTCCTGAGTTGCATTGCAGATAGTATTCACAATATGGTTATTGTACCAAATTTTTTTAGAAATTTCAACTAAATATTCAAATTTCTTCTGATTAAATGTCGTTTGTGACACGATTGTGATAGGAGTATCGGATTTTATGTCCAATTTTTTAAGTTCCTCTTCGGTTTGAACTACAAAAACTCCATGATTACACCAACCTTTAATCCCTTCTACTTCTGGATGAGTCTCCTTACCAATGATGATGACACATCTTCCTTCTTCTCCAGCTTGTTTTACAATTTTATGAATTTTTTTAACAAATGGACAAGTCGCATCGACAATTTCTAATCCTTTTTCTTTTGCAACTTGATAAATGTGTTCACTTACACCGTGAGAACGAATCACAACCGTTCCCTTCTCTACTTTCTTTAACTGTTCTTCCCCTTCTAATACCTTTACACCTTTTTTTTCTAAATCACCCACTACAATCTCATTGTGAATAATGGGTCCATAGGTATAAATGGGACCACTCTTCTTCTCAATTTGTTCATAAACGGTCTTTACTGCCCGATCTACGCCAAAGCAAAACCCTGCCGTTTTTGCAACAATTACTTCCATTTATTTATACTCCTCAAATAAATCCTTGATTGCCTTTGCTGCCTGTTCAATATTCATATCGGAAGTATCCACTACAATTGCATCTTCTGCTTGTTTTAATGGCGAAACTTCACGGTGCATATCACGGTAATCTCTTTCTTCAATTTCCTTTTCGATTTCGTCAATTGTAACATCTAAACCTTTTTCAATCAACTCTTTATAACGTCTGCTTGCTCTTTCCTTCACACTTGCGGTAAGATAAATCTTAAGGTCTGCATTTGGAAGAACAACAGTTCCAATATCTCTACCATCCATAACAATATTCGCAGTCGTTGCTAATTTTTGCTGTAACTGTACTAATTTTTCACGAACTATAGGAATTACTGCATAAGTAGAAGCCCATCCTCCTGCTTCTTCGGTACGAATCTTTTCTGAAACATCCTTTCCATTTAGCCAAACAAGCTGCTTACCATTTTCATAGGTAATACTTACATCGACATTTTTACAACCTTCTTCGATTTTATCTAACTCTTCTGGCTTAATTCCTTCATTATTAAAATACATACCCATTGCACGATACATCGCACCAGTATCTACATAAATAAATCCCATATCCTTCGCAAATGCTTTCGCGATTGTACTCTTTCCAGCTCCTGCTGGTCCATCAATTGCAATATTATAACTCATATTTACTCTCCTTTATTCAATCGTACTTCCGGCCACCCATCCAGTAGACCATGCAATTTGTAAATTATAACCACCGGTATGTGCGTCAACATCAATTAACTCACCGGCAAATTTTAACCCTCGAACAAACTTAGAATCCATCGTCTGCGGATTAATTTCTTTAACAGAAACTCCACCCTGAGTAATAATGGCTTCCTTAAATTCTCTAGTAGAAGTAATGGTAAGCTTTAAGCTACGAAGTGTTTCAACTAATCTTCTTCTTTCTGATTTTGAAATATCATGAACTCTTTTATCCTCTGGTATTTGAGATAATTTTACCACTACTGGAATCATCTTCGATGGCAATAATCCATTTAATGCATTCATAAATTGTTTGTTTTTATTCTCTTTAAAATCCCTAAGGATTCTTGCATCTAGTTGTTCTTCACTTAGTGCAGGCTTTAAATTAATTGTCATCGTCACTTCGCCTTTTTCTAAAAACTTACCTACAAAGCTACTCGCACTTAATACCACCGGTCCTGTCACACCAAAGTGAGTAAATAGCATCTCACCAAAATCGGAATAAATCTTCTTCTTACCCTGCTTAAACTCCACTTCTACATTTCTAAGCGAAAGTCCCTGAAGTTCCTTTACCCAGTCTTCCTTCGCTTCTAATGGTACAAGAGCTGGTCTAAGCGTGGTAATCTTATGACCTACACCCTTACTAAAACGATGACCATCACCGGTAGAACCTGTTGCCTGATACGAAACACCACCGGT
>CABUZU010000087.1 GCA_902496125.1 uncultured Lachnospiraceae bacterium | reverse complement strand
TTCTTGAAATGGTACAATTTCATAACCATCTGCTTCTAAAATTTGTTGCATTGCTTCTGTTTCATAGGCATTTACTTTACAGCCCAAATTGTGTAATGCTGCTTTTTTCATTTTTATATTCTATACCTTTCTAAATAATTGAACTAAATTTTCAAAGAATTTTAAAAAAGCCAACTTATCTCTTGACAGTTCTACCATTTTTCTAGTACTATAAAAGAAATGATAATTACTATCTATTAATAAGGAGGATCTATTAACATGGAATCTGTACAAATCATTTTAAATTCAATTGATAAAGTAAAATCTTTCGTAAATACTTTAGCAAAATTCGATTGCGATTTTGACTTAGTATCTGGAAGATATGTAATCGACGCTAAATCTATCATGGGTATTTTCAGTTTAGACTTATCTAAACCTATTACTTTAAACATCCATGCTAATGATGGGGTAACAGAAATTTTAGAGGCTTTAAAACCTTACATCGTAGAATAATTCTATGTTTCCCCCATAAACACAGATTAGGGAGTGATAATCACTCCCTTTTTCTTTTGTATATTATTCTGCTTCAGCTTCTACCCAAATGGTTTCTACTGTATCAATTGCAGTCTTATAAAGTTCTTCAATCTTTCCTTCTAGTTTCTTCTCAGAACGTTTAATTGCATTTAAATTTGGCTTTGTTACAGGGTGTTTTGCAACAAAAATTGTACAGCAATCTTCAAATGGAAGAATTGAAGTTTCAAATGTTCCAATCTTTTGAGCAATTTCTACAATATCTTGTTTGTCAAATCCAATTAATGGACGATAAACTGGCATTGTACAAACTTCATTCGTTACGGACATTGCCTTCATTGTCTGCGATGCAACCTGACCAATACTTTCTCCTGTAATTAATCCTAAGCAATCAGTTTTCTTTGCAAGGTCTTGTGCTATCTGCATCATATATCGACGCATAATAATGGTAAGCTCATCATGTGGACAATTCTCATAAATCGCTAACTGAATATCGGTAAAGTTTACTACATGTAAATTAATAGGTCCTGAATAAGCTGCTACTTCTCTTGCTAAGTCTACAACCTTTTGTTTTGCTCTCTCACTTGTATAAGGCGGTGCATGGAAATAAACTGCATCAATGACAACGCCACGTTTTGAAATCATATAGCCTGCAACAGGACTATCAATTCCACCAGATAATAATAACATTGCCTTACCATTTGTTCCTACTGGCATTCCACCAGGTCCTGGAACGGTCTGAGAATAGATATTAATCTTTTGACGAATTTCAATACGAAGAAGTACCTTTGGATTGTGTACATCTACTTTAAGATTTGGAATGGCATCTAATAGGGCTGCACCCATATCTGCATTGATTTCATTTGAATCTTTTTCATAATTCTTACGAGCTCTACGTGACTGTACCTTAAAGGTTATTCCTTCACAATCTCCATAAGTTTTTTTCATATAATCAATAACAATATCGCAAAGATTGTCAAATCCTCTATCTTCTACTTGTAACATTGGACAAATTTCTTTGATACCAAATACATGCTGTAATGCTTCATAAACTTCCTCTGTATCAAAGTCTTCATCTAATGCTTTCACATAGATTCGTCCTTCTTCTTTTAATACTTTAAATTCTCCATCAATCTTCTTTAATGCTCTTTTAATTTGTTTTACTAAAGCATCTTCAAACATAAATCGGTTTTTCCCTTTAATTCCGATTTCTGCATACTTTATCAAAAATGCGTGAAACTTCATACTTCCTCCTAATACTAATGTCTATAAAATCTACGAAGAACTGGTAACAATTCTTCTAACTTTTCAATTACATAATAAATGTCTTCTTCTGTTGTATAAGCTCCAAAGCTAAAGCGAACCGTTGAATCTAACAGTTCTTTTTCTACGCCAATACTCTTAAGAGTTGCACTAACGGCTGGATGATTGGATGAACAAGCGGAACCTGCTGAGACAAAAATCCCCTTATCTTCTAGTGCATGAAGTAAAACTTCACTTCGAACTCCTTCAAAGCTTACACTTACAATATGAGGTGCACCCTTTGGAAGTGGTTGCCCATTGACATGACAACCTTCTATTCTACTTAATTCACGAATGAATACCTCTCTTAAATAATACAGGTAACGAACTCGTTTGTCAAAGTTTTTAAAAATTTCTACACAAGCTTCACCCATACCTGCAATTCCTGGAACATTATCAGTACCAGAACGCATTCCTTTTTGCTGTCCTCCACCTAAAATCCATGGTTTAATCTTTACTCTTTCATTTACATATAAGAAACCAACACCCTTTGGTCCATGAAACTTATGTGCACTTACGCTCATAAGGTCAATTCCCTGTCTTCTTGGACGAATCATTAATTTACCATAGGCTTGTATTGCATCTACATGAAATACACAATCTGGATTTTTTTGCTTGATGATTCTTGCAATTTCTTCTACTGGCTGAACAGAGCCAATTTCATTATTCACATACATGATGGAAACAAGAATCGTCTCATCACAGATTGCTTCTTCTAATGCTTCTAATGAAACAACACCTTCTTTATCTACCGGAAGATAGGTAACTTTAAATCCCTCTTCTTCTAAATGCTTCATAGGATTTTTTACTGCTGCATGTTCAATACAACTCGTAATAATATGATTTCCTCTTCGCTTCATTGCCTGTGCAATTCCATTAATTGCCCAGTTATTTGACTCCGTTCCACCAGAAGTAAAAAAGATTTCTTTTTCATTTACTTTAAGACTTCTAGCAATTCTCTCTCTTGCCTGACGAACATATTTTTCCGCTTCCACACCCTTTAAATGCATAGAAGACGGATTTCCATAATCTTCACTCATTACCTTTACTACCATATCACAAACAGATGGAAAAGCACGAGTCGTTGCTGAATTATCTAAATATACTTCCATTATTCTTTCCTTTTTATATTATTTTACTGTATTATATTCATAACTTATTCTTCAAGTTCATATACTAAAATTGATA
The DNA here is from genome assembly GCA_902496125.1 of uncultured Lachnospiraceae bacterium. Classification (GTDB taxonomy): domain Bacteria; phylum Bacillota; class Clostridia; order Lachnospirales; family Lachnospiraceae; genus TWA4. Next base: position 5,057 of record CABUZU010000087.1, on the reverse strand, counting down.
ACATCGTAAGTCCTGCGGTTTCTGTTCGAAGGATTCGACTTCCTAGAGACAAGGTATGAAAACCTGCTTCCTTTGCAAGTTCTACTTCTGCATCATCAAATCCTCCCTCAGGTCCAATAAATACTGCAATATCTCTACATTCCTTGCAATCAGCTAACAATTGTCTTGTTCCTGCCATTCCCTTTTCATTCTCATAGGGTAATAGCTTTTTATCAAAATCTTTTGCATAGGCTAATGCTTCTTTATAACTCATAACCGAAGCTACCTTAGGAATAATAATTCTTTTACTTTGCTTTGCTGCACTCTCAGCAATTATAGACCATCTCTTATTTTTTGCTACTGCTTTCTTTTGGTCTAGCTTTACTACACAACGTTTCATTGATACAGGTATGACTTCATAAGCTCCAAGTTCTACTGCCTTTTGTAAAATTAATTCCATCTTATCTCCCTTAGGGAGTCCTTGAAATAAATGAACCCTTACTGGTAACTCGGTGGCACCTTTTTCCTGATAGCAAACCTGTGCTACTACTTGTTCTTGTGATAACTTTCTAAGAATGCAATAATAGTCATTCTCTCCATCACTAACACGAAATTCTTCGCCCTCTTTCATACGAAGCACATTTCGAATATGATTGACATCTGAGCCCGTTATTGTAACCATTCCATCATTAATCGCTTCTGGTAAAACAAAAAAACGCTGCATATTGATTTTTCCTTTCTTTTTCTTGTATCATTGACTAACTGAATATTATACGGTAAGCCTTCGATAAATGCAAGTATATTTTTTACTTTACCCGTATTACAATTTCCCCTTCCTCATCGGTTCTTCTAATGATACTACCAATTTCTTCTAATCGTTTTAATATTTCTTGATGCGGATGCCCGTAACGATTCGTCTTACCTACCGATATTACGGCTACCTTAGGTTTTACCTCTTCTAATAAACTTATTGAGTTCTTACTTCCATGATGTGCTATCTTTAATAAATCTATTTTACTTGGCAAAGGTACCTTCTTACTTAAATCTCCTGTAAATATCGCTGTAAAATTGTGATAGGATAATTGTAACAACATAGAAGTATCATTCATATCTTCTATGCTATCGCTCACGCTTGGATACAGCACCTTTAGTTTTACATCACCTATTGTAAATGCATCTCCCTTCTCTACAAAGGAAATCGGTCTTTGTAAAGACTTTACCAATTCATCTGTTTTTACTAAACTCGTTAAATAAATCTTATCTATACTATCTTGACATTCTAATAACCCGTTGTAATGGTCACTATCTGGATGGCTAATAAACCATGCATCAATTTTTTTTATCGCACAGGCTTTTAAAAATGGTTCTAACACATACTTTGCCAATTTATCATTACTACTACTTCCTCCATCAATTGCAACTACCTTTTTATCCGGCAATTGAATAATAATTCCATCTCCTTGTCCCACATCTAAGAAGTTTATCTCTAACCCTCTATAACGAATATGATGTAAAAAAACCGTGCTAATAACCATTCCAACCATTAAATAACCCACGATTAAAAACTGTCTAATATCTTTTTTCCTTTCTAATACAAAAAATCGAAATCTTCTTCGATGCCTTTCGCAAATAATAAATATAAAAACCAATATCACTGTATAAATTCCTATTTGAATTAGATGAGGTTTGCCTGTAAGAATCTCTATTGTTTTTTCTCCCATTTTTTCATACAAGTCTAATATAAGTTTTGCGGGAAGTATTAGAAACCTAGCAACCTTTATAAAAAACAATCCCACAATTGCTCCACTAACTCCCGATAACACGACAATACTTAGTAATGGAATGACAATTAAGTTTAAAAAAATCCCCAAAACCGGCCAACTGTATTGATAAAATAAAATTGCTGGAAGCATTACAATCTGTAAGCAGATGCTAAAAACTAGCCCTCGAACACGATTATCGGTAATAAATAACTTAGAGCAGACAGCTGGTACAACCCTTGCAATTGCAATCACTGCTAAAAAAGAATACTGAAATCCTGATTGAAATAATAACCGTGGACTTTGCCATAAGATAATAATACCTGAAATTGCCATTGACGTTGCCATATCATAATCTCTACCAAGCAGTTCTGCTGCTAGGCTTAAGATAAATCCAATTACTGCACGAATACTTGACGGTCTGCTTCCAACCATAATGCAATAACTAACCATAATAAAAATACTGATACCAGACGCAATCCATCTTTTTTTCAATAGCCTTTTTAAAATTCGATACAATCCAATACCTAACAAAGAAATATGTAGTCCACTAACCGATAGCACATGTGCAATTCCTGCCGATTGATAGATTTCATTAATTTCATCTGAGAGTTCACTTCGATCTCCTAAAAGAATTGATTTTAAAACCGATGAATCCTCCATCACCCGATCTAAACTATTAGATAATGCTAGTTTTATTTGATAAATTCCTTGCTTTAATCGGTTATATCTTGCATCTACTATCTCATAATTTTTAACCTTCATATAGCCATAGATTTGTCTACTTTGATAATATGAGCGTACATCGAATTGACCAAAATTTGTTGCTTTTTGAAAATCACAAATTTTACCTGTTACTTTTATTTTCTGTCCAATTTTCGGTAAATTTTCTAACCCCTGTATTTGAATATTTTTTAAAATTACCTTCTTTCCATCAATCTGTCTTACTGTGCCAATTAATTCTCCTTTTTGTCCACCCATTTCTATTGGAATCATCATCTGATACCGAATAAATCCAAGCAAAATCATCGCAATAACTACTGGTATATACTTTTTATAGGATTTTAATACAATAAAAAAAGCGACAGTACAAACTGCCGCTAATTTACAATAGCCGATAATGATTCCCAATATGAAACTATAAAATAATAACAATAGTATTCTAATTGTTCTCTCCTCCTACATAATCGAGATTCCATTCAAAAAGTTTTTTTAGTGAAATACTATCTTTAAATACTAAATCGGAAACACCATTTACACTAATTTGAACTTTTGTAATTCCACTAAGTTCTACTAAAGAATTGACAATGGAATAGATTGGAATGTATTCTGCTACATCAAGTGCATCAGTAACAAACTTTTCATCTAAATTTACATAGCAAACGCCATCCTTAACCGATACACCTAATACTCCTAAATTCGATGGTAAAGTTGGATACACTTCTTCTGAATTTGGACCATCAATTAATTCATTTAACACTAAACGCTCTACCGATACTGTACTATCTACTAATACCTGCCTATCTGTTTTGATTAGCTTATTTCCTTCTTTATCTGTAAAGTATAATTGCAAGTCCATTGTTTGCTTCGTTGAATCATCACTGCCTTCAATAAAACTACTTGATGATAACAACCCTACCGCGTTTTCATCTTTATCCATCAATGGTTTATTATCTACCTTAATATCTAGATAAGAAATTCCTTCAATTTGAGTCAATGTTTTTACTAAAGCTGCTCTACAAAGAATTTCTTCTGAGCTAGACATCTTAGCATAATCTGGTCCAAAGTTTAGATATAAAATTTCTTCTGATATTTCTAATTCCACCTTCGTTGCCTCTTGTGAAATTACTGGTACTAATGAAATATCTTTTGGCTGTTTTGCAAGCTGTGCAATAAGTTCCTTAACTATTTTTTTCGTATCTTCTTCCTTTGCCTGATATGCCTTACCTGTAAGCTTTGTACCATCTTGATTCTTATAATAGACAATGTATTTTCCCTCTGATGAAATCGATACTAATGTTTCCTCTTCCTCTTTTTGCGAGCAAGAAGCAAATAAGATAAAGGCTATTGCTATTAGAAAAATCATTCGAAAAATCTTCTTCATTTCATTCCCCCTAGCCTAACTTATATAATTTAATGGAATTCGGATATGGAAAATACTACCCTCACCTAATTCACTGTGTACACGTATCACTCCATGGTGCAACTGAATAATACTCTTTGTAATTGCAAGTCCAAGACCAGTTCCACCAGTATCTCTTGAACGTGCCTTATCAACACGGTAAAAACGTTCAAAGATTTTATCTTTCGCATCCTCTGGAATTCCAACTCCAGTATCTGTAATCTTGATATAAAAATAATTGTGGTCCGCATTTAACGTTACTCGAACCTCTCCATCATCTTTATTATACTTGATTGCATTTTCAATTAAATTCGTAACAGCTCTACTAAATTTAATTTCATCAACCTCTGCAATAACCGGACGATAGCTTTCTAATATCACTTCAATATTACGCTGCTTTGCAATTAATCTTAAACTCTTTAAAATTCGCTCTAGCATTTCATTGATATTGACTGCTTCTGGATTAATTTTATTTTCTGATTTTTCTAGCCTTGTCATTGCTAGTAAGTCTTCAATAATCGAGGTTTCTCTATCAATTTCATGTGAGATATCACCTAAAAATTCTTGATATAATTCAACCGGTGCTTCTCCCATACTAATTAATGAATCCGCTAATACTTTGATTGCTGTAATCGGTGTCTTTAACTCATGAGATACATTTGAAACAAATTCTTGTCTACTTTCGTCTAAATGCTTTAATCTTGAAAGTGTCTCATTGTAAGAAGAAGCAATTGCTTCTACTTCATTGATTCCTTTTACCTCAATTGGATCCATATTACCAAATGAAGCTTGGTTAATTGATTTTGCTAATTTCTTAAATGGCTTTAACATAAATCCGGATAAGAAAAATGCTACAATTAATAACACAACCCATACAATCATTTCAATAATTAGGAGATTATGTTGTTGCGTTGAAACAAGTTCAATAATTGATTGAATCGAAGCAGTTGCTAACAATACTCCTTCTACATTTTTCGCAGATGAATCATAAATAGGCAAAGCAAGCTCAATATATTGATTCTTCACATCAGATTTTGTGGAATTTTTTCCTTTATAACAATTAAGTACATCCTTTGAAATATTATATTTGCCGGTATCTAAGTCATAGGTATCTCGAACAATATAATACGAATTGTCAATGATTACGATTCTTCCATTATAAATATCCGCTAACATATTAATCTCTGAACTTAGGG
>CABUZU010000086.1 GCA_902496125.1 uncultured Lachnospiraceae bacterium | reverse complement strand
TTCCGAAGCCGACAGTACAGTCTGGATGAGAGAAGTGCGTAGTTACGTGTTTAATGTATTTTAAGATACTCATTTAAAAGTCCCTGAATGTTTAGGGACTTTTTTTATTGGAGGATAAGTACATGGCAAAATATTATTTAGGATTTGATGCAGGAACTCAGAGTGTAAAGGCAGCGGTTTATGATTTGGAGATGAATTGCATTGTACAATATAGTACGCCGACTTTATTAAAGTATCCACATCCTGGTTGGGTGGAAATGGATGTTGAGGATTATTTACAGGCAGCAGTAACGAGTATTCGCCATTGCAGTGATGAGATGATAAGACAGGGAAAAAATCCTAAAGATATTCAATGTATTTTTGGTGATGGCGTCATTGAAGGAATTGCAGGGGTTGATGAAAATTGTAAAGCAATTACTCCATATATCAATTATCTAGATTCTAGAACGAAAGAGGATGCAGAGAGTTTAGCAAGTCGCAAATTAGAAATTTGGGCAAGAGAAACAGGAAACCCAGAACCGAAATGTATGTTTCCTGCAATGTTTGCAAGGTGGATTTTAAAAAATTGTAAGGATTTTAACGAAAGAGGATGTAAATTTTTACATAATGCTCCGTATATTTTGGCAAATTTAGCAGGTCTTAAGGCAACGGATGCCTTTGTCGATTGGGGAACCTTATCTGGTTGGGGACTTGGATATGATGTGACTAAGAAAATCTGGTCAAAAGAGCAGTTAGAAATCTTAGAAATTGATGAGGATTATTTGCCTAAAATTGTAAAGCCATGGGATATTATTGGAAAGCTTACGAAAGAATATGCAAATAAAACAGGGTTAAACGAGGGTACACCGATTTGTGCAGGAAGTGGAGATACGATGCAGTCGATGATTGGCTGTGGGGTAACAGGAATTAATACGGCAGCCGATGTTGCAGGAACTTGTGCGATGTTTTGTATTGCAACGGATGGAATTGTACCAGAGCTTAGCCGTCCAGAAAACAATTTGATTTTTAATAGTGGAACGCTACCAGATACTTATTTTTATTGGGGATTTATTCGTACGGGTGGATTAGCACTTCGTTGGTTTCGAGATAATATTTGTGCAAAAGTTGGAGAAGGCGAATATTTTGATGTATTAAATGAGAAGGCAACTAAGGTAAGACCTGGTGCAAATGGAGCGGTATTTATTCCGTATTTGACAGGTGGAGTTGGTAAATTAAAAGATGCTACCGGCGCATTTTTAAATGTTACGATGGATACAGACCAAGGTGTGTTATGGAGAGCAGTACTTGAAGCAATTGGTTATGATTATATGGAAATCGTAGATATTTGCAGAAAGAATAATATTGGACTGGAATCCATTACGGTTACAGAAGGTGGTAGTCGTTCTAAGGTTTGGAATCAAATTAAAGCGGATATGTTAAATACGAAGATTGTGACATTAAAAACGGCACAGGGAGCGGTACTAACTGATGCAGCAACCGCAGCCTATGCAGTGGGAGATATTGAGAATTTAAAAGAAGTATTTGAGAAAAATCTTGTAGTGAAGGATGTTTATGAACCGAATAAAGAAAATGTAGCGTTTTATCGTAAAATGTATAGTCTACAAAGGAAACTAATCAATGAGGATTTAAATGGTGTATTTTTACGATTAAAAGAGATGGAATCTGCTAAAAAGTAAAATACCTCTTGCAATCTATCATCTTTTCTTGTACAATGAATACGTTTTATGCAGAAATTTTGATGATTGATTACCAAATCGGAGGAAGATTAATTTATGATTAGTGCTAATAATGTAACTTTAAGAATCGGCAAAAAGGCATTATTTGAAGATGTTAATATTAAATTTACAGAAGGAAACTGCTATGGTTTAATTGGTGCCAATGGAGCAGGTAAATCAACCTTCTTAAAAATTTTATCAGGTCAGTTAGAACCAAGTAAGGGAGATGTAACCATTACTCCTGGACAGCGTCTATCTTTCTTACAGCAGGACCACTTTAAATATGATGAATATACAGTTTTAGATACTGTAATTATGGGTAATGCTCGTTTATATGAGATTATGAAAGAAAAAGATGCTATTTATATGAAACCAGATTTCTCAGAAGAAGATGGTTTAAAGGCTGCGGAATTAGAAGGCGAATTTGCAACAATGAATGGTTGGGAAGCAGAATCCGATGCAGCAATGTTATTAAATGGTTTAGGTGTTGATACTCAGTACCACTATAATTTAATGAAGGATTTAGATGGTAGCTTAAAGGTAAAGGTATTACTAGCTCAAGCATTATTTGGTAACCCAGATATCTTATTACTTGACGAACCTACCAACCATTTAGACTTAGATGCAATTGCATGGTTAGAAGAGTTCTTAATTAACTTTGAAAATACCGTTATCGTAGTATCTCATGACCGTTACTTCTTAAATAAAGTATGTACACATATTGCAGATATCGATTATGCAAAGATTCAGCTTTATGCTGGTAACTATGACTTCTGGTATGAATCTAGCCAGCTTATGATTAAGCAGATGAAAGAAGCAAACAAGAAGAAAGAAGAAAAGATTAAGGAATTACAAGACTTCATTCAAAGATTTAGTGCAAATGCTTCGAAATCAAAACAGGCTACTTCTAGAAAGAAGGCATTAGAGAAGATTCAGCTTGATGAAATTCGTCCATCAAGTCGTAAATATCCATATATTGATTTCCGTCCAGAAAGAGAAATCGGTAATGAAGTATTAGTTGTAGAAAATCTTAGTAAGACAATTGATGGAGTAAAAGTATTAGACAATATCTCCTTTATTTTAGGTAGAGAAGATAAGGTTGCTTTCGTAGGTTCTAATGAACTTGCAAAGACTACTTTATTCCAGATTTTAGCAGGAGAGATGGAACCAGATTCTGGTTCTTATAAATGGGGTATTACCACTTCACAGTCTTATTTTGCTAAGGATAACACCTATATCTTTGATTCAGACCAGACAATTACAGATTGGTTAACTCAGTATTCTGCAATTAAGGACCCAACTTATGTACGTGGTTTCTTAGGAAGAATGCTGTTCCCAGGTGATGCAGGTATGAAGAAATTAAGCGTATTATCCGGTGGTGAAAGAGTACGTTGTCAGCTTTCTATGATGATGATTCAGGCATCAAATGTATTAATTATTGATGAACCTACCAACCACTTAGATATGGAGTCTATTACTTCATTAAACAATGCATTAATTAAATTCCCAGGTGTAATCTTATTCTCTTGTCATGACCATCAGTTTGTACAGACTACAGCAAATCGTATTATGGAAATTACCGATGGCGGTCTTATCGATAAGATTACAACTTATGACGAATATCTTGAAAGTGATGTAGAAATTCGTAAGAGACAAGTAAACACAGTAAATGTGGAAACCGAGGATTAATAAAATGAGTAAATATCGCACAGCAATTTTTGATTTAGATGGAACTTTATTAAATACACTAGAAGATTTAAAAGATTCTGTAAACTATGCAATGAGAGCTTGTGCCCTAAAAGAGCGAACCCTTGATGAGGTTCGCTCTTTTGCAGGTAATGGAATTGCAATGTTAATAAAGCGCTCGGCTAGTGGAGCGAGTGAAGAAACGACAAAAAAGGCATTAGAAATTTTTAAAGAGTATTATAAAACACATTGTCAGGTTAAGACAAAGCCTTATGATGGAATTTTAGAAATGTTAAAGTCTTTGCAAAAAAATGGAGTAAAAACGGCAATTGTATCGAATAAGGCAGATTTTGCAGTGAAAGAATTGCAAAAAATATATTTTACTGGAATTATTCCGATTGCAATTGGAGAAAACGAGGCAGCAGGCATACAAAAAAAACCAGCACCACAGATGGTTTATAAGGCTTTAGAAGAATTAGAGAGTAAGCCAGAAGAGTCTGTCTATATTGGAGATTCTGAGGTGGATATTGAAACGGCTAGAAATTCTGGAATGGATGCGATTTTAGTATCTTGGGGATTTCGAAATAGAGAATATTTAGAAGAACTAGGAGCGAAGGTAATTGTAGATAGTGCAGAAGAATTAAGAAGGGAAGTCTTATCATAAGGCTTCCCTGTTGTATTACTCAACTAATACACAACCTACATAAGTAAGAGTTCCAGGTCCATAATAGTATTTCATATCATTTTTCATACAGACTTCACTAACTACCATTCCAAAAGCTTCCATTGCAGAGGACTGTCTTTCAGGGAAGCGACATGGAGCATCAGGATAGGTACAGGTCTTGCAACGTTTGCAAGCACCATCGCCAAGAATTAATGCATTTGGATAGAGTTTTTTAAGTTCATCAGAGAACTTATGCATGGTTTTTGCATGGTCTGTAGAAAGTTGGTCCATTGTCTCAAAATCAAAAGAATCCTCAAGTTCTCCTGTTGTCTGCAAAATGAGACCTTTTTTGTAAGCATTGATTTTTTGACCACATTCTTCAAGTGTTCCACAGGCTGGTGGACAGACCCAGTTTTTGTTATAAGCATGGCATTTGTCTGCTGCACAAGCTTCACGGACTTCGGTATGTAACATAATTGTAGAGACATCTAGTTCTCCTACATGAGAAAAACCACAAGAAAGTGCTAAGTCTTTTAATTCGTCATAATTTACCATAGTAAGAATCCCTCTCTTTCGTTTGTTGTAAAATAATTATATCGTATTTGTAGAATATTTACAATCATTAATAAAAATAAAAAATTGACATGGTTAAAATATCTTGTTAGAATAATACTAGTAAGTCGGTAGAGCTTTTTACCGGCTCATTCTGCGTGTAAAAAATTAAGTAAATTAAAATAGGAGGAATATATGATAGTAATAGCAGGTCTTGGAAATCCAGGACAAAAATACGCTCATACAAGACACAATATGGGTTTTGATGTTATCGATGAATTAGCAAATCGTCATGGTATTAGTATAGATAAATCACAACACAAGGCATTAACAGGTAAAGGAATGATAGGTGGTGTACCAGTGTTACTAGTAAAGCCACAGACCTTTATGAATTTAAGTGGAGAAAGTGTTGGAGCAATCGCTAGTTATTACCGAATTGACCCAGAGGATGTTTATGTTATTTTTGATGATATCAGTCTTGATGTTGGTCAGATTCGTATTCGTAAAAAAGGCAGTGCTGGCGGTCACAATGGAATTAAAAGCATTATCGCACATCTAGGAACGACTGAGTTTCCACGAATTAAAGTAGGAGTTGGTCAGGCAAAGCCTGGAGACTTAATTGACCATGTACTTGGTCATTTTCATGGAGAGGATAAACTTCATATTAAAGAGGGAATTGAACTTGCAGCAGATGCAATGGAGATGATATTAGAACAAGACATTGATAAGGCAATGAATGAGTTTAATAAAAAGAAAAAAGAGGTGTAATCGTGTCCAATTTCTATAATTTTTTAAAAGAAGAAAAAGAGTATGGAGCGATTGAACAGTCTTTAAGAAAAACTGGAAAGACAGCAGTCTTTGGTTGTATTGATGGAGCGAAAGCACATTTGATTCAAAGCTTATGCTCAGATTTTGATTGTAAATTAATTATTACGGCCGATGAAATTCGTGCGAAGCAATTAGTCGAAGAATATAAAAATTTTGATGAACAGACCTTGTATTTTCCACCGAAGGATTTTTTGTTCTTTAGTGCAGATATTCATGGAAATCTACTTGCAAGGGAGCGTATCTTAGCACTATCAAGCTTATTAGAAAATGAACATTGCACGATTGTTACAACGATTGATGCTTGCTTAAATCCTCTTTTGCCACCAGAGCAAATGAAAAAGTCAACTTGTACCTTAAAGGTTGGTGATGTTCTTCATCTAAATCAATTATCTAGGAAGTTGATATTAATGGGATACGAAAGAACGAGTCAAGTCGTAGCAGCAGGACAGTTTTCTATTCGTGGTGGAATTATTGATATCTTTTCATTAACCGAAGTCAATCCAGTGCGTATTGAATTATGGGATGATGAAATTGATTCGATTCGTTCGTTTGACTGTGAGAGTCAGCGTTCGATTGATAATGAAGAAGAGTTTACCATTCATTCAGCAACTGAGGTTGTTTTAGATGATGAAAATACATTATTTGATGGAATTAATAAGCTAGAAAAAGAATGTAAGGAATATGAGAAATCATTACAAAAGCAAAATAAGACCGAAGAAGCTTATCGAATCAAATCGACAGTCAGTGCATTAATTGAAGAATTAAAGGAAGGATTGTTTGCAAGTGGAATTGATAGCTATATTCAGTATTTTTGTAAAAATACCGTATCAATCTTAGAATACCTTTCGAAAAATAGTTGTGTTATTTTAGATGAAATTTCAAGACTGAAAGAAAAACTTCATGCAGTAGAAGTAGAGTTTACGGAAAGTATGAAGATGCGTCTAGAAAAGGGATATATTTTACCAAGACAGATGGAAATTTTAGATACTGAGAAGGATTTTTTATATAAAGTATCAAAATACCATTATCTTGGGTTAGCAATGCTTGAACAAAAAGATTCATGGATTCCGTTAGAGGGACGATTTACCCTGTTATCAAAAAGTGTAAGTTCTTATCAAGAACATGTGGAAGAATTAGTCACTGACCTTAGAGATTTTTGTAATCGAAAATATCGTGTGATAATGATGACACCTTCTAGGACGAAGGGCGAACGACTTGCAAAAGAATTATTCTTAAATTATCAATTACCTGCAAGTTTTAATATCGACTCGAATGTAGAAGTAGAGCCTGGTAAGATTTTAATTATTGTAGGAAATCTCTCAAAAGGATTTGAGTATGCCAATGTCCGAACCATCGTTATGACAGAGGGCGATTTGTTTGGACGTAAGAAAACTAGAAAGCGTAAAAAGCATACGTCAGAAGGTGCACCGATTCGCAAGTTTACCGATGTTACGATTGGCGATTATGTTATTCATGAGAATCATGGACTAGGGATTTATAAAGGCGTAGAGCAAGTTGATGTACAAGGAATGGTAAAGGACTACCTAAAGATTGAATATGGAGATGGGGGTAACTTATATGTTCCAGTTACTCAATTAGATTTAATTCAAAAGTATTCAAAAGGTGAAGGAACTAGAGCACCGAAATTAAATAGTTTAGGTAGTAAGGAATGGAGCCAGACAAAGAAAAAGGTACGAAATTCTGTACAAAATATTGCAAAAGAGCTTGTAGAACTCTATGCAGCAAGACAAAATAAAAAAGGATATCAATATTCAAAAGATACGATTTGGCAGAAGGAATTTGAAGAACTCTTTCCTTATGAGGAAACGGATGACCAATTAGCAGCAATTGAAGCGACAAAGCAAGATATGGAAAGCACAAAAATCATGGACCGCTTAGTTTGTGGAGATGTTGGATTTGGTAAGACAGAGGTTGCTATTCGTGCAGCCTTTAAGGCAGTTCAAGATAGTAAGCAGGTGGTTTACCTTGTACCAACAACAATTCTTGCTCAACAGCATTACAATACTTTTGTTCAAAGAATGGCAAATTATCCGGTACGAATTGAATTGTTATCTCGTTTTCGAACACCAGCTCAGATTAAGCATACGCTATCCGATTTAAAGAAGGGTCTTGTGGATATTGTTATTGGAACGCATCGAGTATTATCTAAGGATGTTGTATTTAAAGATCTAGGACTTTTAATTGTAGATGAAGAGCAGAGATTTGGTGTGACTCATAAGGAAAAGATTAAGCATTTAAAGGAGAATGTCGATGTATTAACGCTAACTGCAACGCCGATTCCTAGAACGCTTCATATGAGTATGATTGGAATCCGTGATATGAGTGTGTTAGAAGAGGCACCGCTTGACCGTGTACCGATTCAAACCTACGTTATGGAATATGATACCGAATTAATTCGAGAAGCGATTAATAGAGAACTTGCAAGAGGTGGTCAAGTTTATTATGTAAGTAATCGAGTCAAAGATATTGAAGAGGTAACAGCACAGGTGCAGATGATGGTACCAGATGCTACCGTTGCATTTGCTCATGGAAAGATGTCTGAGCGAACACTAGAAAAAATCATGATGTCTTTTATTAACGGTGAGATTGATGTATTAGTATCGACAACGATTATTGAAACTGGTCTAGATATTTCAAATGTAAATACAATAATTATTCAAGATTCTGATAGATTTGGTTTATCGCAGCTTTATCAGCTTCGAGGTCGTGT
>CABUZU010000085.1 GCA_902496125.1 uncultured Lachnospiraceae bacterium | reverse complement strand
GAAGTGGCAAGATATGTCTATAAAAAATTAGGGATTCATCCAAAACTTTTTGTCGCAGCAAGTGCATTGTCACCTAATGATTGTAAATTAGAACCAATGGATGATAAAGCGTCTTCAAAGGAGTGGGCAAAAAAATTTATTGATTTACATTTTTTAGATCCTAATGTGGTTCAAGATGAAATGTTTTTAGAATTTTATATGCCCGTTTTAAAAGCGGATTATAAGATGCAAGTAGACTATCAATGTATACCGGATTATCAATTAGAATGTCATATTTATACCTTATATGGAAAAGAAGATAAGGTGATAGATGGTGAAAAATTAGAACATTGGCAGGCATTTACCAAAAATCAAGTGCATCAAGTAGGTTTCACAGGAGAACATTTCTTTGAAAATCGTGAGAATCTAGGAGAAATTTGTAACTTAATACAATCAGCGTTTGTACATAACGAAGAGAGGAGCAGCGTATGAATTTAATGATGATAGAAAGATTAAAACAGTTATGGAAAATGATTTTAGATGTAGATGACCTTCTTATTGATGAATATACAAATTTCTTTGAAGAAGGGGGAAATTCATTACTGCTTAGCATTATGGTTGCTAAAATTGAGGAAATATTTGGAATTTCCCTATCACCACAAGAGGTCTATGTTCACTCTGATTTTGGCGCAATGTCTTCTTATTTGCAAACTTGTATGATATAGAAATGACGATTGCTTATTGGATGGATTGTAGTATATTTGATACAAATCCTAGTTTTTATGAAGATTGCTATGGAAAATGCTCAAGTACAAGAAAACAAAAAGTCAATGCCTATCATTTTGACAAAGACAAATATTTATCAGTTGGAGTATCTACACTTTTTAGATATGGAATTTGGAAACAATATGGATTAACAAAAATTCCTAAAATTCAATATTCAAAATATCAAAAACCAATATTGTGCATACCTAATGTTTATTTTAATTGTTCTCATTCAGGCAAGATTGCGGTTTGTGTTTTTTCTGATGCTGAGGTTGGAGTGGATACGGAGTTTGTAAACCCCAATAAAAAAATATTACAATGCGTTTTAACAAATGCAGAACAAAAGATAATAGAAAACAGTAAGGATTCAATGGAACAATTTATTAGATTATGGACTGCAAAAGAGGCTTATGCGAAATATACAGGAAACGGTATTGGAGAAAAATTTGAATTTCTAGATTGTTCAAAGGTTATTGCAAATGGAAGTTTTTATTATAAGAGTGGATATTTTGTTTCTGATAAAATTGGAGAAAATATTTTGACAATATATGGGCATGATAAAGAAGCAGAGATTGTAGAGATGAAATTAGGACACCACATATGATGTGTGGTGTCTTTTTGGGTTGCAAAAATGGAAATCGAATGATATAATACACTGTTGTTTGGTTTGAATCATGTGTAAGTCCTCCTTCGATAAACTACTAAAAGTATATCATTAGGAGAGAGTAGATTCTAGACACCTTCTTTTGAAGCACTTACATTTTAAAGAAATTATTCATATTATTGATATGGATGGTATGTATATTCCAGATTCTGCAATTATAGAAGATTTAGCATTGAATTATGCAATGGAAATTAAAGATTCAAAGATAACTAAATTATTGTTAAAACACGGAGCTAAAATTAGTGAGCCTAAATTAGAATATTCACATCCAATATCGAAGATTCATTTGCCAAAGAATATAAAACATGGAGATATTGTTCAAATAGGAAGATATAATGACATACCTATTGAGTGGATTGTATTAGAAGATGTGGATAATAAAATTTTATTATTGAGTAAAGAAATTCTTTTATTTATGCCTTATAATAATACTAAAAATCCTTGCACTTGGGAAACAAGTTTTCTTAGAAAATGGCTAAATGATAAGTTTTTAATGACTGCTTTTTCAGAAGAAGAACAAGAATACTTAAGTTTAAGACTAAATATTGCTAATAAAAATCCTAAATATAATACACCATCTGGTAGTGATACTTTAGATAAGGTATTTCTTTTAGATTTTTATGATTTAGAGAAATTAAATATACTTGACAATTATAGATTGCCTTGGGTGTGGTGGCTAAGAACTCTAGGATTTTCTCAAAAATTTGCAATGAATGTAGAAAATAAAATTCATTTTGGTGAACTTGCTGTAGATAGTTTTAATGTTGGAGTACGTCCAGCAATATATTTATTGAAAAACTAACATAATAAAATATAAAAATGACAATATAGAAAGTAGGTGAAGGAATGGGCAGATATATAAACAAAGGAAATCGTTCATTTCAAAATTCTCTAAATTCGGAAATTTATATAGATAAGACGGAACTTTTAAAGTACACAAATCGTGTGATAGATACGAATTTTAAATTTATTTGCAACAGTCGTCCAAGACGTTTTGGAAAGACAGTTACAGCCGAAATGCTTGAGGCCTATTATAGCAAGGGCTGTGATTCAAAGGAGATGTTTTTAGGACTTGCAATTAGCCAAGATGAAGATTTTAAAAAATATCTCAATCAATACGATGTTATTCATTTTGATGTGCAGTGGTTTATAAAGCCAGATCGCAATGTGGAACATATCGTAGATGATATACAAGAAGAAATTGTCAAAGACTTAAAAAGAGAGTATCCAGATATTTTACAAGAAGAAATAGATCTTCCAGAAGCAATGTTATGTATTTATGAAGAAACTGGGAATGGCTTTATTGTTATTATTGATGAATGGGATGTATTAATTCGAGATGAAGCAACGAACCAAAAAGTGCAGGAAGAGTATATTAATTTTTTGCGAAGAATGTTTAAGGGAAGTCAAGTAACAGATTTTATTCATCTAGCATATTTGACAGGTATTTTACCAATTAAAAAAGTAAAGACACAGTCTGCACTGAATAATTTTCAAGAATTTACAATGTTAGCACCAGGACAATTTGCTCCTTATATTGGTTTTACAGAAGAAGAAGTGAGAGAACTCTGTCAAAAATATGGTCAAGATTTTGATGAGGTAAGGCGTTGGTATGATGGCTATACATTGGGAAAATATCATGTATACAATCCAAATGCGGTTACTAAACTTATGGTAAGGGGAGAATTTCAAAGTTATTGGTCGCAGACAGGAACCTATGATTCTATTCAGCCATTGATTGCTCGAAACTTTGATGGGTTAAAGACGGCGATTTTAATGATGTTATCGGGAGAGCGAGTAAAAGTAAATGCGATATCGTTTAAAAATGATATGGTATCTTTTCGCAATAAAGATGATGTATTGACTGTATTGATTCATATGGGATATCTTGCTTATGATCGAGAAAAGAAAACAGCTTTCATTCCAAATGAGGAAATTCGAGAGCAATTTTTGATGGCGGTGGATGAGAGCCATTGGAGAGAGATGGATGAGTTTGAGCGACAATCAAGAGAATTACTAAATGCAACACTTGATATGGATGAGGAGGCAGTCGTAGAAGGAATCGAAAAAATCCATATGGAATATGCTTCGACAATTAAATACAATGATGAAAATTCTCTAAGCAGTGTTCTCACTATTGCCTACCTAAGTTCGATGGAATATTATTTTAAGCCAATTAGAGAACTTCCGACTGGGAGAGGATTTGCAGATTTTGTATTTCTTCCAAAAAAAGAGTATGCAAAAGACTATCCTGCATTACTTGTAGAGTTAAAATGGAATCAAAATGCAAAAACTGCAATTGAGCAAATTAGAGAAAAGAAATATCCGACATCTCTTTTACAATATACAGGAGATATTTTGCTTGTTGGTATAAACTATGACAAGAAAACCAAAGTGCATGAGTGCATAATGGAGCGATTGTAAAAAAATAAAAAACCTCTTGACAACAGAGCTATCCAATAGTATAATAATTGAGTCGCTTATGAGAAATAACTCTGATGCAGACAATAAATATTATGGCGAGGTAGCTCAGTTGGCTAGAGCACACGGTTCATACCCGTGGTGTCGAGGGTTCGAATCCCCCCCTCGCTACTTATTGAAGGAATAGCTATGCTATTCCTTTTTTACGCGAGCAACGAGCCAAAGTCTGTGCTTGCACAAGACCTTGGCGACTGCCGCGATAACTTGAGAATCTCGCGGAGCGTGATTCTCATAGTTGTTTCTACCATCATATCAGTCAAAAACACATCATAGAATACATTATGAACAATGAAAAATTAGAAAACCTTTTAAATGTTAGTCTATCTGTTACCGATTCCGAAAGAGAACGTTCTGCAATTTTAGATACGGGATATTCAAAAAATGAACAAAGATGGAATTTAATTATCCGTTATAGTAAAAGTTTAGATGAACTAAGAGCACTTTCGGAAGAAATCGAAGTGCTTGAATTACTAGGAGGATTTGCAATCATTACCACTCCACAAGAATTAGTGGAGAAGATAGCGGATCTTCCTTCTGTTATTTTTGTAGAAATGCCAAAGAGATTGAATTTTGCGATAAATGAAGGGAAGGCTTCTTCTTGTGTAAACCTAGTTCAGCAACGTGGGGGATTAAATTTAACAGGACGGGGGGTTTTGGTAGGGATTGTAGATTCAGGAATTGATATTACGCATCCTGATTTTAGAAATGCAGATGGAACGACAAGGATTCTTAGACTGTTAAACCAAGGAGATAAGGAATATTTGGCAGAAGAGTTAAATGAAATTCTATTAAACGATAGACAAAAGGCTAAACAATTTGAAAGCACTGGACATGGTACAGCAGTAGCAGGAATTGTGGCAGGAAATGGCAGGGCATCGGATGGACGATATACTGGAATGGCACCAGATAGTGAACTTGTAATTGTAAAATTAGGAGTACCAGATAGCAATGATTTTCCAAGAACAACGCAGCTTATGGCAGGAGTTGATTATTTAGTTCGGTTATCCATGGAGTTAGAACGACCGATTGCAATTAATATTAGTTTTGGTATGAATTATGGTTCGCATAGTGGGCAGAGTTTGTTAGAAGAATATTTAGATTTTGTCAGTGATATTGGTCAGTGTAGCATTTGTGTAGGAAGTGGAAATGAGGGTGGAAGTCCAATTCATACGATGCTTGAAGTAACAAATTTAGGTGAAACTTATGATAGAGAGTTTACCGTATCGACTTATCAAGCAACATTAAACTTACAGATTTGGAAATATTATTCGGATACCTGTCGAATTGTACTTCGCCATCCTGGTGGACAGCAAATTACATTAGAGCCTGACCAACTTCAAACGATGCGTTATAGGCTTGGAAGTGTTACATTACTTGTATACTATGGAAGACCGCTGCCTTATGCCCAGTGGCAAGAGATTTTCATTGATTTTATTCCGAATGGTACCTATATTGACAGTGGAGTGTGGAAAATTTTTCTTACACCAATTAAAATTGTACGGGGAATCTATCAATTTTGGCTTCCAGCAGCAGCAACGCTAAATCGCGGTACTGGATTTACCAGACCCACTCCGGATTACACATTAACGATTCCATCAACGTCGCTTAAAGTAATTACAGTAGGAGCCTATGATTCATTAAAAGAAACCTATGCAACATTTTCTGGACGAGGACCGACGAGTTTCTTACCTGTTAATAAGCCAGATTTGGTAGCACCGGGAGTTGGTATTTATTCTACTGCAAATGGTGGTGGCTATCAGTCTGTAACAGGAACTTCATTTGCGACTCCTTTTGTGACAGGAGCAGCAGCTTTACTGATGCAATGGGGAATCGTAGAAGGAAGAGATCCGTTTTTATATGGACAAAAATTAAAGGCATATTTCATTCGAGGTGCAAGACAATTACTAGGATATGAAGTGTATCCTAATTCGGTAGTAGGATGGGGTGCACTCTGTGTTAGAGATAGTTTGCCAAGATGATTGTACTTAGTGTAAAACTTACTTGAAATTTCTCCTTAATAGGCTTAGACTAAGAAACTGAATTAAGGGGGTAAAAAATGTTAAACAAGAAAGAAGAAACAAGTAGTTTACCAGTAATCAGAGGGGAATTAGCACTTTTATTGGTGGTTATCATCAACAGCTTTGGTGTCGTGTTAATGCTTTATTCGGGGTCTGGAATTTCGGCAATATCTAGTGTTCCTTATGCATTTTCAGATGTATTTCCTAAGGTATCATTAGGAACTTGGACTTATATATTCCAAGGACTGTTGGTATTAACATTGATGATTATGAGAAAGAAATTTGTAGCACCATATTTATTTAGCTTTGTAGTAGGGTATTTTTGGTATTAGGAGGAGTTTTTATGAAAGCATATGAAAGATTATTAAAATATGTATCGATTGGTACACAAAGTGATGAACATTCAAACACCGTACCAACCACTGCTTGCCAGTTTGATCTAGCAAAGCTTCTAGTAGAGGAATTAAAGGGTTTAGGTGTTGACAATGCATTTGTAGATGATAAATGCTATGTTTATGCATCAATTCCAGCTAGTGAAGGTTATGAGCATTGTAAACGTATTGGGTTTATTGCTCATATGGACACTGCCCCTGATTTTAATGGCAATGGAGTAAAGCCTCAGATCATTGAAAATTATGATGGAGGAGATGTTGTGCTTGGAAATAGTGGACGAGTATTAGAAGTTTCTAAGTTTCCTCATCTTTCTAAGTTAAAAGGTCGAACCTTAATTACAACAGATGGAACGAGTCTATTAGGTTCTGATGACAAAAATGGAATTGCAGAAATTATGACAATGGTCGAACGAATCTTGACCCAAAAGATTCCTCATGGTAAGATTTGTATTGGATTTACACCAGATGAAGAAGTAGGTGCCGGAGCAGATTATTTTGACGTCGAACATTTTGGAGCAGATTTTGCCTATACTGCGGATGGAAATGAAGAAGGCGAAATTGTCTATGAAAACTTTAATGCTTGCAGTGCCGATTTTGAAATTCGTGGATTTAATGTCCATCCAGGAAGTGCAAAGGATACGATGATTAATGCACAGCTTGTAGCAATGGAGATTAACTCGATGTTACCAACCAGTGAAGTTCCATCAAAGACCGAGGATTATGAAGGATTTTATCATTTATTTTCTATGGAAGGAAATGTGGAGTCTGCTAAGCTATCCTATATTATTAGAGACCACAGTAGTGAACTATTTGAGGCAAGAAAAGAAACGGTTAAGCATATTGCAAAGGTGTTAAATGAAAAATATGGTAAAGGTACGGTTACCTTAACGATAAAAGATCAATATCGAAATATGAAAGAAATGATTGAGCCTCATATGCATATTATTGATAATGCAAAAGAAGTCATTAGACAAGAAGGGTTAGAGCCAATTGTACTACCGGTAAGAGGGGGTACAGATGGAGCTAGATTAAGCTTTATGGGTCTTCCTTGCCCTAATCTTGGAATTGGAGCATTTGCACTACATGGACCTTATGAGCATACGACTGTGGAAGGAATGGATAAGTCCGTGGAGATTATGATTGGAATTGTAAAGAAGTATGCGCAAAAGAAAGAGATATAGTAATTAGTAAAGAGAGGTTTACAGCAAATTTGTTGTAAACCTCTTATTTTTATTCCACTTCCCACGAAGTTCTAAGTATATCCCCCGTCTGTTCAATATTCGAATAATCAATCTGTTGAAAGAAGGAATATTCCCCTTCAAATGAGAAATATTTTAAAAATCGCTTATCTAAATGCGGAAGAATTTCCTCAAAGCTAGAAAAATAATCATTAATATCTGCCTTATGTCTACAAGCATCGCTTAAAGAACTTTGTAAAAGGAAAAAAATGTACCGAATCTTATGAATCCTCTTGTTTTAAAAGATGTCGGTTCTGGACTAAATGAAAAAAGAGCAAATTTTCAAAAATTACTTACAATGGTATGTAATAATGAAGTTCGAAACGTATATGTAACGTATAAGGATCGTTTAACAAGATTTGGATTTTATTATTTAGAAACGATATTTCTTGCTCATGATGTAAAAATTATTGTTGTAAAAGATAGCACTTTAAATAAATTAACGCAAGAAGAACTGGTAGAAGATATGATATCTTTGATTGAAGAAAATATGAAATTAGAAGAATTAGAGAATTATTTAGAAAAAAAGAAAAAATTCGATTAAATGTAAGGAGGATGCAATAGATGGTTAGCCGAAATTTTACGATAGAGACTCGATTAGAAAAAAACGAAGAGTTGATTGCTTATTTTGAAGACTATATTACAAAATATAATAAAGTATATCGTGAAATGTGGCG
>CABUZU010000084.1 GCA_902496125.1 uncultured Lachnospiraceae bacterium | reverse complement strand
GGAGAAAGAGAAGATTTAAGCGGTCCAGTGATTAAAGAAATTTTAGAAGCAAATGGATATGAAGTCGTAAGAATCACGCTACTTCCTGATGAAAAGGAAATGTTAAGTGAAGAAATGGCTAAGATTGCAGATGAACATCTTGCAGACTTAATTGTTACAACAGGTGGAACAGGATTTTCACCTAGGGATTGTATGCCAGAAGCAACACTTGCAATTACAGAAAGAGTCGTTCCAGGAATTCCAGAAGCAATGAGAGCTTATAGTATGCAGTTTACAAAAAGAACCATGCTTAGTAGAGCAGCAGCAGGGATTCGAAAATCGACATTAATTGTCAATTTACCAGGCAGTCCAAAGGCAGTACGTGAATGTTTAGAATATATTGTTTCAGAACTTGACCATGGTCTTGGAATTTTAACTGGGATTGCAACAAACTGTGCAAGAAAATAATTGATAAAATTTATCATAAAAAATGTATTTAATTTTGTGCAATATTGACATTGTTTTAGGTATATTTGCTAGTAATTGGAAGTTTTTAACAATAAAAATTGTAAAGAAATGATAAAATATTGGTTAAAAAAACATTTCGTTTATTATAGAATTGTGTTATAATAAAAACAATTTGTGGGAATTGTATTCTCATTTATAGAAGGATAACTGAAAATGAATAGACTATTTGGTACTGCAGTAGTTCTCGCCGGTGGAAAGAGAACAATATCAAAAGAACATAAAAGAAAGATGTGTGAGTTCATCGTTGAACGATTAAAACAAATTTTTCCAGATGTGTTAATCATTTCTGATACACCCTGGGTATATGAGGATTTACCCGTCAGAATTGAAGAAGATATTATGCCAAATCATGGTCCAATGGGCGGAATCTACACAGCTATGAAATATTCTATTACGAAGTATGTTTATGTCCTAGCATGCGATATGCCTGTAATTAATGAAGAATACATTTCCTATATGCTGCATAGGTTGTCTAAAGAAGATGCGTATGCTTGTGTAACCTTAAAAGAAGGATGGGTAGAGCCTTTTAATGCTTTTTATTCGACGGAACTGTTTTATAAGATGGGTGAGTCAATAGCAAAGGGAGAGAATTCAATATATAATTTCCTTCGTAAGGAGAAGAGTATTGTAGTCGGAGAGGAGACAGCTAGGTCTTATGACCGTATGTTAGCAATGTTTAAAAACTTTGAAACATTAGAGGAATATCATAGATATTATTAGGACGGTTCAAAGTTTTTAAACATAAGGAAACTGATGGTTAAAAAGATGCGAAGTAAAATTTGCATGGAAAAGAGAGGTATGTGTATGAATTCTCCAGCTGAAGTAGCAAAAAATTATCTTACAATCGGCAAAAACAAAGCAAATACTGAAGTAAGCCGTATGTTCTTATTAGCAGTATTAGCAGGTATGTTTATCGCGTTAGCAGGTGTTGGTGCAACTGCAGCTAATGGAACACTTGGAGCAGGCGTTGGTGCTTTCGTATTCCCTGGCGGACTTGCAATGGTATTAATCGCAGGTTCTGAATTATTTACAGGTAATAACTTAATTATCATCCCTGTACTTCATGGCGAAGTTAGTGTTGGTGCGATGTTAAAGAACTGGGTAGTTGTTTACATTGGTAATTTTGTAGGTAGTATCTTAGTAGCAGCAATCGCTGTTTATGGCGGTGCAATGACTAAATTTGGAGCAGGCGTTATTTCAACAGCAGTAGCAAAATGTTCTTTAAGCTTTGGTGATGCTTTATTAAAAGGTATCGGATGTAACTTCCTAGTATGTATCGCTGTTTGGATGTCATTTGCAGCAAAAGACGTAGCAGGTAAGATTATTGGATTATATTTCCCAATCATGATCTTCGTTATTGCTGGATTTGAGCATAGTGTTGCAAATATGTTCTATATTTCTGCAGGTTTATTTGCAAATGATGCGATGAAAGCAGCTGCGTTAGAAGCAGGAACCGATATGGCAAATCTTACATGGGGTAACTTCTTTGCAACAAACTTACTTCCTGTAACACTTGGTAATATCATCGGTGGTGCTGTTTTAGTTGGTGTTATGTATTGGTATATTTATCTATCACAGAATAAGGGCAAATAATACTACATATGCTTAGAATAGACAAGAAAAGGTTTCGTAATTTTACGAAACCTTTTTCTTGTATTAAAAAAGAAAATGGGATATACTATGGGTAACAAGGAGGAACAAAATTATGTTAAGAGAAAATGCTTGGAATAGCTATGATAAACAAGAATTAGAAAAAGTAGAAGATTTTGCTAAAGAGTATAAAAATTTCTTAAATAATGGCAAAACCGAAAGAGAATGTGTAAAACAGATTGAAGCATTCGCTAAGAAAAATAAGTTTGTAAACTTACAAAAGATTATTAAAAAAGGCAAAGAATTAAAAGCTGGTGATAAGGTCATCTTTACTCATATGGGAAAACTTGCTTCTCTTTTTGTCATTGGCAAACAGCCATTAGAAAAAGGTATGCATATCGTAGGAGCACATATTGATTCTCCTCGTATGGATATTAAACAAAATCCTCTCTATGAAGATGGTTCCTTAGCTTATTTGGATACACATTACTATGGTGGAATTAAGAAATATCAATGGGTTGCAATCCCACTTGCACTTCATGGTGTGGTAGTTAAAAAGGATGGAAGCGTTTTAGAAATTACAATTGGTGAAAAAGAAAACGACCCAGTACTTGGAATTAGTGATTTATTAATCCATGTTGCACAAAATCAAATGGAGAAAAAGGCTTCTGTAGTAGTAGAAGGGGAAGATTTAAATTTGATTGTAGGTTCTAAACCAGTAGAAGGAGAAGAATCTGATGCAGTCAAGGCAAATATTCTAAAGATTTTAAAAGATGAATATCAGATTGAAGAAGATGACTTTGTTTCAGCTGAATTAGAAGTCGTACCAGCAGGTAAGAGTAGAGATTTTGGCTTAGATAGAAGTATGATTCTTGGATATGGTCATGATGATAAATGTTGTGCTTACCCAGCATTACAAGCTCTTTTAAGTCAAGACGCTCCAGAATATACCGCAGTTGCATTATTTACAGATAAAGAAGAAATTGGTAGTGTAGGTGCGACCGGTAGTCATTCAAAGGTATTTGAAAATGCAGTTGCAGAAATTTGTGCAGCAATGGGCGATTACTCTGATTTAAAGGTTCGAAGAGCAATGCAAAATTCTAGAGTGCTATCAGCCGATGTAACCTCTGTATTTGATCCTACCTATGCAGGTGAATTTGAAAAGAAAAACACTGCATTTATGGGACTTGGACTTACGATTAACAAATATACCGGTTCAAGAGGAAAGAGTGGTGCAAATGATGCAAGTGCAGAATATTTAGCAGATGTCAGAAAAATCTTTGATGATAACAAAGTTGCATTCCAGACCTCAGAAATTGGTAAAGTAGACCATGGCGGTGGCGGAACCATTGCTTATATTATTGCAAATTATGGTGCAGAGGTTGTCGATTGTGGTGTACCCGTTATGAGTATGCATGCACCATGGGAGATTATTAGCAAAGCAGATTTATATGAAGCTTATAAGGGCTATAAAGCTTTTATGGAACACAAAAGATAGAAGGTACCTGTATGAAATATAAATATGCATTTTTTGACTTAGATGGAACACTTACCGATTCTAGGCCAGGAATTATCAATAGCGTAATTTATGCTTTAGATTACTATAAAATCCCTTATACGAATAGAGAGTCTTTAAATTTTTTTATTGGGCCTCCCCTTTTAGAAAGTTTTATGAATTATTGTCATTTTGATGAGAAAAAAGGTTTAGAAGCCGTTATGAAATTTAGAGAACGCTATAATGATATTGGGGTTTATGAAAATTGTGCATTTGAAGGAATCCATGAAGTTTTAAAAAAATTAAAAAATGTGGGGCTTATTTTAGGAGTTGCGACTTCTAAGCCTCACCATCTTATGCTTAGAGTTTTAGAAAAATATGACTTGGCAAAGTTTTTTACTGCTGTTGAAGGCTCCAAAATTGACAGTGTAACCTATCGTAAATCGATGGTAGTACAGGAAGTACTTGATGATTTAAATGTGCCAAAGGAAGATTATGATAAGGTGATTATGGTCGGAGACCGTTATCATGATATCGAAGCTGCTAAAGAATGTGGTCTTGCTTCCATGGGTGCACTGTATGGATATGGTTCAAGGGAAGAATTTGATACATATGGTGCAGATTATATAGCAGAATCTGTAAAAGATGTGGCAAAAATAATATTAAATTGACAAGATTAAAAAGTATTGGTATAATAATTTTATACTAAAAATTCATAACAGTGAACAAAAGACATCAATAAGCAAATACATACTTATTGGTGTCTTTTTGTTTAAAAGAGGAGGTTGCCATGAAAAAATTAATAAAAATCATTGTACTTTTGTTAGTTATGGTAGTGGGATGTGGTTTTACTGTTCATGCACAAGAGCAGGAAAGCTATACTTATCAAGGATATGGGTATAAGATTCTTTCCAATAGCACGATTGAAATTACATCTTATCAAGACCCAAACTATGCTTATGATGAAGAAGACCCAAATTTAGAAAGTAAAATTACGATTCCTTCTACAATTGATGGAAGAAAAGTAACAAAGATTGCAAGTCGTGTATTTTATAGGAATGGATATCTATCAGAAATCACAATTCCTGATAGTGTAGTAAGTATTGGAAAGGAAGCATTTTATGGATGCGAATACTTAGAAAAAGTTAAACTTCCTAAAAATCTAAAAGTTATTAGTGAAGGGATGTTTGAAAATAGTTATTTAAGTGAAGTTAATATTCCTGCTAGTGTAGAAAAAATTGAAAAGTTAGCTTTTTATAAAGGGTTGAATTATTCGATTACCGCTCTAAAAATTCCTAGTAGTGTAAAACAAATTGGGGATTTTGCATTTGCAAATTGTATTAATTTAGAAAAAATAACGATTTCTAATGGGGTGGAAAAAATCGGCAGTCATGCATTTGAAAATTGTTATAGGTTAAAAGAAATCAAGTTTCCAAGTAGTGTAACAAAAATTGGTAGTTATGCATTGAAAGATTGTATGGCTTTAAAAAAACTTACACTTTCAAAGAATGCACCTACGATTGATGATGGAATTTTTCAAAATTGTAATAGCCTAAAAGAAGTAAAAATTCCAAAGGGTGTAAAAAAGATTAACTATAAGGCATTTGAAAATTGTACTAGTCTAAAAACTCTTACAATTTCAAATACGGTAACTCAAATTGGCTATGGAAGCTTTCAAGATTGTGTGAAATTAGAAAGTGTTGTAATTCCAAATAGCGTAAAAAAGATGGGAGAGGAAGTCTTCTATAATTGTAAAAAATTAAAGAAAGTTACTTTATCTAAAAATTTAACAAGCATTAATTGGGGAATGTTTTCAGATTGTGTAAATTTAAAAGAAGTTACGATTCCAAGTAAAATTACAAAAATTGAGAAGAATGCATTCTTTGAATGTAAAAAACTAAGTCTTGTAAAATATAATTCCAGTATGAAAAAGTGGAAGAAAATAAAGGTTGAAGGTAACAATACTTATTTAAAGAAAGCCAAAATTAAGACCGGAGGAAAGTAAATGAAGAAATTAATACATAGCCTATTGTTTTTATTAATTGTATTGGGACTTTGTAGTTTTACTGTTCATGCCAAGGAAAAGACTAGTGGTGATTTTAAGTATGAAGTTTGCCCGGGTGGAGTATACATTAGTGGCTATACAGGTTCAGCTAAAAATGTTGTAATTCCAGAAAAGATAGCAGGTAAAAAAGTTGTAGAAATAGGAAATAATGCATTTAAAAATTGCAAGAATCTAACGAGTATGAAACTGATTTCTAGATTTTTATATTTTCGAAGAGATTCCTTTGAAAATTGTAACAGATTGATGGCAGTTGATTATGAAGGAACAAAAGAGGATTGGGAAGGATTATTTTCAGGAAATGATGACTCGTTAAATGACTGTTCATTTTTAAGAGGATTATTAATCGAAAAAGAGGTAAAACCTAAATTAACAAAAATAAATTCCACCTCAGCGAAGGTAACGTGGAGTAAAGTATCAGGAATTCATGGATATCAGATTCAAATTGCGACCGATAAAAGTTTTAAGAAAATTAAAAAAGATATCAAAATTAATAAACAAAGTACCACTTCAACGGTAATTAAAGGAATAAAAACAAAAAATGCATATTTTGTTCGCATTAGAGCTTACAAAGAACGAAAAGTAGAGGGTAAGAAAGTAATGACTTACACTTATTGGACGGAAACGGCCAATGATAACTATTATTATAAAACACTTAAAAATGGGACATTAGAACTTACAAAATATGTAGGCTCAGAAGAAAAAAATATTACAATTCCAGCAAAGATTAGAGGGAAAAAAGTAAATACTATTGGAGAATATTTGTTTTCAGAAAGAAAAAAATTAGAAAATGTTAAAATCTCAAAAGGTATTAAGAAAATTGGAACGGAAGCGTTTTCTGATTGTACAAAATTAAAAAGTATAACTATACCAGATAGTGTAACGAGTATTGGAGGGCGAAATTTTAATGAATGTACTTCTTTAAAGAAAGTTACAATTCCTAAAAGCGTAACTAAGTTAGGTTATATGTCATTTGCAGGTTGTGAGAGTTTGTCAAATGTTAATTTACAGTGTAATATAAAAACGATAGGGAGTTATACATTTGTTAGATGTAAAAAACTGAAAGAGATAACAATTCCAAGTGGAGTAGAAAAGATTAAGGATTATGCTTTTAGTGCTTGTACGAATCTAAAAAGTATAACTCTTCCTAAGAGTTTAAAGTCCATCGATTTTGGTGCGTTTTATGCTTGTAAAAATTTAAAAACAATGAACTATAAAGGCACATTAAAACAATGGAAGAGTGTGTATGTTAACGATTGGGAAAATACATTACTTAAGAAAGTAAATGTAAAGTGTAAAGATGGTGTGATAAAGGCAATCACAAAGTAACTATAAAGAACCAACGGGGCTATACCTTCCGTTGGTTCTTTTTTAAGAATTCATTTCTAAGTCGCAAAAGAGCAGACTTTTCAAGCCTACTGACATAACTTCGAGAAATCCCTAGGTTTTTAGCGATTTCTCGTTGGGTGTGTTCAACTCCATCAACTAATCCATATCTCATACAAATAATATAGTGTTCACGGTCTTTTAGGCAATCATTAAAAATACTACGTAAGTATTCAATATCTTGCGAAGTAGCAATTTTTTCGACAATATCTTGGTTTTTCATTTCAATAATATCACAAAGGCTAATTTCATTCCCTTCTTTATCCGTTCCAATTCGTTCATATAGGGAGACATCTTTTGCATGCTTTTTTTCAGCTCGAAGGTGCATTAAAATCTCATTTTCTATGCATTTAGCAGCATAGGTAACGAGACGGCTTCCCTTTTTATGGTTGTAAGTATTAACGGCTTTGATCAGTCCAATCGTACCAATTGAAAGCAAATCCTCAGGGTCTTTAGAGGTATTGTGATATTTTTTAACAATATGTGCAACAAGACGCATATTGTGTTCGATTAAAAGGGAACGGGCATGAGAATCACCATTGTAAGAAAGAGAGAGATAATAAGATTCGTCTTCATCGGTAAGAGGACTAGGAAAAGTTTGCACAATCCACCTCCGAGGGGCTTTCTATTAGTGTATGTGTGAAGGAGAAGAATTGTGCTTTTCCAATTTTAATTTTATATATTACTGTAAAAATGCTGTACTCATTGATGTCTTTTTGTCTAAAGGAGGAATTGCATAAAAAATTTATCAACGGTTCATTTGCAGTGTAATCTAAAAACGATTGAAAACTCTTTGTTTGCTGGTTGTAAAAATCTAAAAAGCTTAGTAATTCCTAATAGTGTAGAAGAAATTGAACAGAATGTATTTAGTGGCTGTGAGGGAGTGCTTGATAAAGTAAAGGTACAATGTAAAGATGGAGTGGTGAAGGCGATTGTAAAATAAAGGATGAATTAAGAACCAATGGCAGTAAGGGCTATTGGTTCTTTTTTATTATTATAAAAATACTTGACATACTACCGCCGCACGCTCGTGACTTTAGTCGTGAGTTAGGTGTTTTTTACTTGAATTTTGATGAAACCTATGGTATAATAATTATATGAATAAAACTAATTTTTCAATACCAAATGATGTTACATATGGTCGTGGATATGTATATTCATTACAGTATCATATCGTATGGGTTACAAAATATAGAAAATCCATATTC
>CABUZU010000083.1 GCA_902496125.1 uncultured Lachnospiraceae bacterium | reverse complement strand
TGGCTCGAATTTAATAAAGTCAGAATCTGGCATTCTAGCTGTATCAGAAGTTGTAATAAATTTAGTATGGAAACATTTACTTAAAGGTCCTAAAGCAGGGAAGATACACTGAACGTCTACTACTACTGCTTCAACTGCACCTGTAAGTACACAGTTTTCCTGCTGTAAGAAGTTACCAGCCATAGGAATACCATGACGCATAGTTACTTCGTTTGATGTACAGCAAACACCTGCAAGGTTAATACCCTTTGCACCAACTTCTTTAGCTAATGCGATCATTTCAGGATCTTCTGCCCATTCTACGATCTTTTCTGAAAGTGAAGGATCATGTCCATGAAGGATAATGTTTACATAATCTTTATCTAATACACCTAAGTTAGCCTCTGTATCAATAGGCATTGGAGTTCCGAACATAATATCAGAGAACTGAGTACCTGTCATAGAACCGCCCCAACCATCTGCAAGACCAGCACGTAATGACTGACGAATTAAAGCTTCTGGTAATGAAGAACAACCCATATGAGTCATATGCATAGACTTAGAAACTTCACGGTCTACTGCACGAGGAGCGATTTCTT
Organism: uncultured Lachnospiraceae bacterium; assembly: GCA_902496125.1. GTDB lineage: Bacteria > Bacillota > Clostridia > Lachnospirales > Lachnospiraceae > TWA4. The sequence continues at coordinate 7,800 of CABUZU010000083.1, read as the reverse complement.
CACGAATCCAAGTTTCTTTTCTTTCAGGAGTAGCATCTTCAATCCATCTCTGATATCCGAATACTTTACCATATTCTTCAAGACCTGCTAAAGCTACATCATGAGCTACATCATAGATATCTCTATCTTCTGTAGGAATTCCCCAACGAGTTGCAATATTAAGTAATTTAGCTTCATCTTTTACATGATAAGCACCATCTTTAGATGCACAATATAAAGTATGAGCGATTTCACGACCATGGTCTGAGTGAGTTGCAGAACCACCTGCTGTGAATCTTAAGTAATTTCTACCTACGATACCATGAGCATCGCAACCACAGATTCCTCTAGGAGCCTTCTTAGTAATACGACAAGGTCCCATAGAACAGATACGACAACAAACACCGTCTTCACCGAATTTACAGTGAGGAGTCTGCTGTTTTACTCTTTCCTGCCAAGTGCTAGCGCCTTTTTTCTCTGCGATTTCTTGCAATTTGGCATATTCAACGTCCAATTCTTCATGTGTGTAAATTAATCCATTTGCTTCCATTCAATACTCCTTTTTCTCAAATAAAATTGGTTGGATAGTTTCTCGTATCTTCATCTTATTAATTATAAAACGAAAATACCTAAAACTTATTACCTGAAAGCTTAATTTTGACGGGTAGGTAATAAGTTTGCTCGTAAAAGTCATTGCTCGGTGATTAGAATCCCAACTGTGCCATGATATCGTGAACAGCTTTCTTCACTGGATTATCATCTGGAACCTGTGAAGATGCCTTTCCATCACTATCATATTGGAAAATTGTTTCATCCTGTGGAATTACACCAATCAGGTCAAGTCCCTGATTTGCAATTTCTTCTTTAATACCATCATTAAGCACTCCACCAGGCGCACGATTAATAATTAACTTCATTGTTTTAGGATTTAATTTCATTTCCTCAACCATACGTGCGATTCTGCCTACAGCCTGTACACCTCTTCTTGAACAGTCACTTACTAATAATAAGGTATCCATATGAGGAAGTGTTCCACGACTGATATGCTCAAGTCCGGCTTCGTTATCAACAACTACATATTTGTAGTTCTGAGCTTGTTTAACGATTTGCGCTCTTAGCAAATCATTTACGAAACAGTAACAACCTGTTCCTTGACCACGACCCATAACTAATAAGTCATAATCATCTTCTTCAACAATTGCATCATTGGTAAATCTCCAACTAGCATAGTCTTGTTTAGACATTCCGGGTGGAATCGGACTTTTAACTTGTAATTCTGCTTGTGCAATCTCTTCTCTAATACTTCCAAGAGTCGAATGCACTTCCACACCCAACACCTCATTTAGATTGGAATTTGCATCAGCATCTACAGCTAAAACTGGACCTTGATTCTTCTTGCATAGGTAATCAATCATCATACCACAAGTAGTTGTCTTACCAGTTCCGCCCTTGCCTGCTACAGCAATAAGATGACTCATAATACAAAACCTCCTTAAAATCTATTATTATTTATTGTTTCTAAACAAGTTCTAAATTTTATTCAAAGTTTGTTTAGATTGACATCTACTAATTATAATCCCTTGTTATCAATATGAATCAAAAACAATTCTATCTTCTTAGTTTTTTAAAACTTTTGACAAATTCATATCACCACATTATCACAAGTTTATATACAATTTATCACTAAATGACAATTTAGTCAAGTTGATTCTTGTTAATATTGTTTAAATGTTAAAATTATAACTAACCGTAATTATTTTCTCATATTTCCGAAAATATTTCAACAAAATATTGCACTAAAAGATAAATATATTTTGTACACATTTTACAATAACTTTTTCCATTTTGTGAATCCTTTATACTTTCAAGCCATTTTCGCTTTTGTAGATTAGTTACAAGGTCCATAAGGATTATCCCTAGTATGTTTTTCAATGTTTTGTAATAATATCACAAATTTTTTTATTTGTCTAGTGTGAAAGTTTTCTTGCAATTCCAAATTATTATAGCAAAAGTATTGACACTTCAAACAAAAGATGCTATCATAAGGACATCAATAAAACAGTAAGTTAAGTTCTCAGTAAGAGATTAAAAGGGAATTTCGGTGTGATTCCGAAGCGGTCCCGCCACTGTGATAGGGAGCTAGATACAAATGCCACTGATTAATCGGGAAGGCGTGTTTAGTGATGAACTTAAGTCAGGAGACCTACTTAATGAACGATATCCTACGGTGAATAGGTGATGATATCGGTGTTTGGAGAGATTATTTTTACTTTCATTTTTAATCAAAGTATTAATTCTTTCGAAGAATAACTAATTCATCAGCAGCCGGGTGGCTGTTTTTTTGATTGTGAATTCCTCTAATTCACAAAAATCCATTTCTTCTTTGATTACTCCTAATAAAATTAAGAAGAAATAAATCCTCTTTATAGGTTCGAAACCTTATTCCTTTAACCCTCTTTTTCTAAGAAAGACAGACTTGCCATCTGTCTTTCTTTTTGTTTTAATCAAAAAAAGACCTACACTCTTTCGTGCAGGTCTATCTTTATTTTTTATTTCTGTGGTAATTTAAATGACGATTTTAATGATACAATACGATTGAATACTAGATGGTCTTTTGTAGAGTCTTTACAATCCACACAGAAGAACCCATTACGTACAAACTGGAAGCTATCATAGGCTTTGGCATCTGCTAAAGCTGGTTCTACATAGCAATCTTTTAATACTTGTAATGAATTTGGATTTAAATTCACTTCCCCTTGGTCGTTATATACGCCCTTTTCTTCATCTACAATATTTTCATATAATCTTACTTCTGCTTTTACTGCTTCGCTCGCACTTACCCAATGAATGGTACCTTTTACTTTTCTTCCATCTGGGCTATTTCCACCACGAGAAGCTGGGTCATAGGTACAATGAACTTCTATTACATTGCCGTCTTCATCTTTTACAACATCGGTACATTTTACAAAATATGCATGCATAAGACGAACTTCATTTCCTGGGAACATTCTAAAATACTTACGAACTGGCACTTCCATAAAATCATCTTGTTCAATATAGATTTCTCTAGAGAATGGAATCTGTCTTCTTCCAAGTTCTTCATTTTCATTATTATTTGGTGCGTCAAGGTATTCTACTTGTCCTTCTGGATAATTATCAATTACAACCTTTAATGGTTTTAATACAGCCATTAAACGGCTCTTCTTAAGTTTTAGATCTTCTCTAATACAATATTCAAGCATTGCATAATCACAAGTACTCTGTGCCTTAGATACTCCTGCAAGTTCAACAAACATCTGAATTGCTTCTGGAGTATATCCACGACGACGAAGACCACTAATAGAAACGAGGCGTGGGTCATCCCAACCATCTACAATACCATCTTCTACTAATTTCTTAATATATCTTTTACCTGTTACTACATTTTTCAAATAAAGCTTTGCAAATTCAATCTGTCTTGGTGGATTTTCAAATTCACATTCTCTTACAACCCAATCATAAAGAGGTCTGTGGTCTTCAAATTCCAACGTACAAATCGAATGTGTTACATGTTCAATTGCATCTTCAATTGGATGTGCAAAATCATACATTGGATAAATACACCAAGCATCTCCAGTATTGTGATGAGACTGATGAGCAACACGATAAATGACAGGGTCTCTCATATTGATATTAGGCGATGCCATATCAATTTTTGCACGAAGCACCTTACTACCATCTTCAAATTTACCCTCTTTCATCTGAGTAAATAATTCAAGATTCTCTTCAACGCTACGATTACGATAAGGACTTTCTTTTCCTGGTTCTTTTAAGGTTCCACGATATTCTCTAATCTGCTCTGCTGATAAATCATCTACATAAGCTTTGCCTTTTTTAATTAAAAAGATTGCACATTCATACATCTTTTCAAAATAATTAGAAGCAAAGAATAAACGGTCTTCCCAATCAGCTCCTAACCATTTTACATCTTCTTTAATAGACTCTACAAATTCCACTCTTTCTTTTGTTGGATTCGTATCATCAAAACGAAGGTTAAATTTACCATTGTATTTTTTAGCCAATCCCGAATTTAATAAAATGGATTTCGCATGACCAATGTGTAAATATCCATTTGGTTCTGGTGGAAATCTTGTTTGAACATGGTCAAATCTTCCTTCTTCTAAATCTTTATCAATAATTAATTCAATAAAATTCTTTGAAACAGTTTCTTCTGCCATAATTTCCTCCATATTTTATAAATTTTCCGCAATATAATAAATCAATTTTTCACTATCATCCCATCCAAGGCAAGGGTCTGTAATAGAACGACCATAAACATGGTCACTAATCTTTTGGCAACCCTCTTCTAGATAACTTTCAATCATTACACCTTTTACTAAATTATGAATATCTTTTGAATATCTCATACTGTGTAAGACTTCTTTTGTAATACGAATCTGTTCTTTATATTTCTTAGATGAATTTGCATGATTTGCATCTACAATACAAGCAGGATTCTTTAAATTCTTTTCAGCATAAAGATTGCATAAATCCTGTAAATCTTCATAATGATAATTAGGGAAATTCTTTCCGTGTTTATCGGTATAGCCACGTAAAATTGTGTGAACTAAATCATTACCAGTTGTATTAACTGCCCAACCTCTAAAAATAAATTCATGAGCTGCTTGACCTGCTACTACTGCATTCATCATAACAGATAAGTCTCCACCCGTTGGATTTTTCATACCAGCAGGGATATCCATACCACTTACCGTCAAACGATGCTGTTGATTTTCAACGGAACGTGCTCCTACTGCTACATAGGATAAAATATCGGATAAATATCTATAATTTTCAGGATATAGCATTTCATCTGCTGTGGTTAAGCCGGTTTCTTTTATTACATCCATATGAAGCTTACGAATTGCTAGAACACCTTCAAATAAATTTGGTTTCTTTTCTGGGTCTGGTTGATGTAAAAGCCCCTTATAGCCTAACCCTGTAGTTCTAGGTTTATTCGTATAAATTCTAGGAATTAAAATTAATTTATCTTTTACCTTTTCTTGTACCTTTGCTAGACGATTGACATAATCAAGTACTGGATCCTCATGGTCTGCTGAGCAAGGTCCAATAATTACAACAAATTTATCACTTTCACCTGTAAATACTTTACGAATTTCGGCATCTCTTTCTTGTTTAATACGGATATTCTCCTGTGTCATTGGATAACGTTCTTTCGTTTCCTTTGGAATTGGTAGTTTGTTGACAAAATCGAAACTCATTTTCTTTCCCCTTTTCTTCTAGTTTTTTCTTTCAAAAGACCAGCTAATTGTGTCTTCATACTCCTCTACATAAATGCTCATCCCTTCAACATTTTGTAGATTCATTTCATCTTCATCTTCTGCCGAGGAAAATATTTCTTGTAATAAATCTTCGGTAATCGTATCATATGAATCTAAGTATTTTGCAATCGATAATGGAATTTCAAAGTTGACATCAGCACCATCTTCTGGTGTCTGCTCATATCTTACTTGAATCACTTGCTTTGAGATTTCATCGTATTCGATTTCAATATTATTTTCATAACTATCGGATAAATTTATTATATGGTTATAATAAGTTAAATAATCTGAGCCCAATAGCTCTACACTATAGAGACTATCACCTTCTTCAACCGAATAATCTGGAAATTTATCTATAATTCCTTCATAACTTGTATCAAAACACTGATATCCAGTTCCTGGCTCACTCCATTCATTTACAAAATCTTCATCCACATAGTAAGACGCACATCCTGTTGCTTCGTATTTATCTATATTTTTGTCTATATAATTATCTAAAACAGCCTCGATAAATTCTGGATTGCTATAATTTTCTGGGTCAATATCTGGCTCTGAAAATTCATCAATCAAGGCTCCACCAAATGAAATTATACCAGGCAATAATCCAATTATAACTGCAATTACAGGTAAAATATTAATTTTCTTACTACTTATCTTCTTAGTAGTTTTCTCTTTCTTTGGCTCAACAAGACATCTATCACTATGTTCATTCGGAAGATATCTTCCTGAATAAACTAATGGTTCAACCATTTTTTTGCAACTAGGGCAGTAACGCTGCCCTACTAACCTTGATTCACAAATCGGACATATATAATTTTTATACACTTACATCCTTTCTGGTGCTTCAAACCCTAATAAATCAATACAAGTTTCTAATACTTTTCGAGTAAGTGCTAATAATGCTAAGTAACCAGATTGCTTTTTACTATCTGCTTCCGCTAAGATTTTCGTTTCATGATAGAAACGATTAAATGCATTGGATACTTCATAGATATATGCACAAATTTTATGAGGTGCCGTTTCTACAAATGCATTTTCTACACATTCTGCAAAACGAGTTAAAATTAACTGTAATGCTTTTTCACTTTCACTTGTAGCCTCATTTAATTTATCAAATTCTTTATTTTCACATTTATTTAAAATAGATTTGATTCGTACAATGGTATATAAAATATAAGGACCGGTATCTCCTTCAAATGATGTAAATCGATCGACATCAAATACATAATCCTTAGAAGCTTGATTGGATAAATCGCCATACTTAATTGCAGCAAGTGCAATCATCTTAGCCGTTTCCATTGCTTCTTCTTTATCAACTGTACGATTATCTACTGTTTTTTGATATACAGCTTCTGTAATTTCTTTTAATAGTACCTCAAGTCTCATCACTCCACCGTCACGAGTCTTAAAAGGTTTGCCATCTTTACCATTCATTGTACCAAATCCTAAGAACTGTAGCTTTGTTTCTGGTTTTACAATTCCAGTCTTCTTTGCACAACGAAATACTTGTTTAAAATGCATTTCCTGCCTTTTATCTACTACATATAGTACATAAGCTGGGTCAAATAGTTTCTCACGTTCTACTAAAGTAGCTAAGTCTGTAGTAGAATACAACGTAGCTCCATCTGATTTTACAATAATACAAGGTGGAATTTCTTTTGTATCGGTCTCTTCTTTTACATCTACGACTAAAGCTCCTTCACTTTCATGAGCAAATCCTTGTTCCTTCATCTGCTTTACCATATCTGGAATATAAGGCTGTGCATCACTTTCTTTCTTCCATAAATCAAATTCTACATTTAAGAATGAATAGTTCTTCTTTAAATCTGCAATCGAAACATTTAAGATATGCTGCCAAAGTGCGCGATAACCTGGTCTTCCTTGTTGTAAATAAACAGTTGCATCATGAGCTCTTTTCGCATACTCTTTATCTACTTTTGATTTACCACTAGCAGTTGGATAAATTTCTTCTAATTCTGAAATTGTAAACGGTGCTTCTTCTGGATAAGGACCGGTATAATTTTCATCAAAATAAACAAGTTCTGGATTTCTAGTACGAAACTCTTCAATAATCAATCCCATCTGAAGGCCCCAATCACCAAGATGAGCATCTCCTATTACGTCCCAACCTACATAACGACCAATTCGTTTGATACTCTCACCAATAACTGCTGAACGAAGATGTCCTACATGAAGAGGCTTTGCTACATTTGGTCCACCATAGTCAATAATCATTTTCTTATTCTGACCTAAATTGGCACATCCTAATTTATCATCTTTTGACATTTCATTTAAGTAATTTGATAAATAGATAGGATTTACTTTTAAATTAATAAATCCTGGCTTTACTGAGGTTACTTCCAAAAACGCCTCATCATCTTGTAATTTTGCCACTACATCATCAGCAATCATAAAGGGGGCTTTTTTATAAGCCTTCGCTGCTGCCATTGCACCATTACACTGATATTCGCAAAGGTCTGGACGGTTTGAAACCGTTACT
>CABUZU010000082.1 GCA_902496125.1 uncultured Lachnospiraceae bacterium | reverse complement strand
ATTGAAAAATAATTAGTTTTATTCATATAATTATTATACCATAGGTTTCATCAAAATTCAAGTAAAAAACCGCCTAACTCACGACTAAAGTCACGAGCGTGCGGCGGTAGTATGTCAAATAACTGAGGCTTTCTGTTATTGGAGTATTCTATAGGAAGCTTCTCTTTTCTAAAGTATTTAGGATATTTCTACCTTCAGAAGTTCCTTCAATAATTCTACGAGCTCTGACGCTATCACCAATGTTTACGATTTCTACATCGTTATTGTCTTTGTAAGCTTCTTGAATATTAGAAAGAACAGGGTTGTTTGCTTTCATACCAAGACATACAAATCCATAATCAAATGGTAATTCTTCATCGCCTTCGCTTGTTTTAACTAAGAAGGAATCTGCTTTTACTTCTTGAAGAGCAGTGTTTGGCATCTGACGAACGCCATACTTATCCATAAGAGTGAAAGTTCCTACTTTGGATACAGGGTCGATACCGTTTCCGATAATTGGCATCATTTCTACGATGCTAACCTCAGCTCCCCTTGGTGCAAAAAATTCTACTACATCAAGACCAACGGCACCGCCACCAATTACAACGACTTTCTTACCAGTTAAATCCTTAGGATAGTCGTTAATATGGTTAATCATGTTTAAGATGGAAGAAACTTTACTGCCTTCTTTGTCAATGTGGTCATGAAGTCCCTTGATTGGAGGGAGTAGAGGAAGTGAACCAGTTGCATTGACAATGATGTTTGGTTTTAAGTTTTTCACAAAGTCAACAGTTGCATCTGTATTGGTAAAAATGAAAAGGTTTTTTAATTTTTCTGCACGGTGAATTAAATAATTAGGGAAGTCTGCTAAACGTTTCTTGTCAGGGATTTTAGAAATTTCAGCAGCAAGCCCGCCTAAATGGTCTTGTTTTTCAATTAAGAATGTTGTACATCCTACCTCAGCAGCAGTACAAGCAGCTTCCATACCAGCAGTACCACCACCGATTACCACTACATTACAAGGTTTATTAACGTGTAATTTCTTATAGGTATCGCCATTTGGAACAGCAGGGTTTATTGTGCAACGGATTGGACGGTTAATACCAATACGGTTACCAGCACAACCAATGTTACAAGAGATACATTTACGGATATCACAAACATCGCCAAATTCGACTTTATTTACCCAGTCAGGGTCGGCTATTAATCCACGTCCCATACCGATTAAATCAGCATCACCGTCTGCTAAGATTTTTTCAGCTACTTTAGGGTCACGGATATTTCCCATAGTTACACAAAGTTTGCCATAGCGTTCTTTTACAGCCTTTGCCATATAAGAACGCCAGCCATCTGGAAGGTAGTTTGCATCGATTTGATTTTGTAAGGAACCGTTTAACGCTGCGGATACGTCGAATACATCGACTTCTTTCTCAAAGTATTTTAAATAATCAAGGCAATCTTCTAGGGTATTACCACCTTCTAAAAATTCATCAGCACTGATACGGACGAAGATTGGGAAGAAAGGTCCAACTTGTGCACGAACTTCTTCAACAATCATTTTAGCAAATCTTGCACGGTTTTCAGCAGAGCCACCAAATTCGTCAGTTCTATTATTTGTAAGAGGGGATAAGAACTGGCTAATTAAATAGGAATGACCAGCGTGAATTTCTACACAGTCAAAACCAGCAATTTGGGCACGTTTTGCGGCTTCACCGTATTTTTTAACGATGTGAAGGATTTCATCTTTTTCTAATGGTCTTGGGATTTCGCCACTTGATTTTGAAGGGATGTTTGAAGCAGAAACAGGTTGCATATTAATACGGGCTGATTGTGCAGAAGCTCCAGCGTGGTTAATCTGAACGCCAATGCAAGCACCGTGCTGATGAACGGTTTCAGTTAATTTAAATAAACGAGGAATATAGTTGTCATGGTCAATACGAATCTGGGTAGTTCCGTTAGAACCCTGAGGAGAGTCTACACTAGCATTTTCTACCATAATAAGACCAGTACCACCTTTAGCTCTTAATTCATAATAATTAATATGAAGAAAACTCATTTCACCACTTTGTTCGCCATAGTTGGTTCCCATAGGTGTCATCATAATTCTATTTTTTAAAGTCATTCTACGAATAGTTAAAGGTTCAAAAATATGTTGGTATTCACTTCTCATAATGAAAATTAATCCTCCTAAAATGTTTTTTAATAATTGTAGTGAGGTCGTGTTTGTTTTTGTTGTTTCGTTATGTCTGTATCATAGCGTAAAAACATTCATTTAACAAATGCATATTTTTTATTAAAACTATAGAAAAAATTTATATTTTGTGCTAAATTATCAAAAAGAGTATTTGAATAAATACAAAAAGGCAGAAAGGAGATACGATGAATTTAAATCAATTATATTATTTTGTAACACTCGCACATCTAGAACACTATACAAAGGCAGCGAAAAGCTTAGAGATTACACAGCCCACATTAAGTCATGCAATGAATGCATTAGAAGCGGAAATGGGTACAAAGCTTTTTGAAAAACGAGGAAGAAATGTAGCATTAACTAAGTATGGACGATTTTTCTTAGATTATGTAGAAGATGCCTTACAAACTTTAGAAATCGGTGTACAAAAGACGAAGGTATTAACAGGACAAGTAACAGGTCGTATTGATATTGGTTATATTTATACGTTAGGCGGCGAGTTTATTCCGCAGTTAGTAGGTGATTTTGTAAGGTCTCATGAGGAATTAAAAGTAAAATTTAACTTTACCGTAGGAAATACGAAAAAGAGTATCCAAGGATTAAAGGATGGACAGTTTGATCTCGCATTTTGTTCAAGAGTAAAGGATGAGGATGAGATTGAATTTATTCCAGTAGGAAAGGAAAAATTGGTATTAGTTGTGCCAAAAGGACATCCACTTGGATTAGAGGAGGTTGTAAGTGTTAGTGAAATTGTAAAATATCCACAGATTTTCTTTACACCTAATAGTGGGTTAAGACCAGCAATTGAGCGAATGTTTGAAAGAGAGAATTTAACGCCAAATATTGCCTATGAAATTGAAGAAGATAACTTCATGGCCAGCGTGGTAGCCCAAGATTTTGGGATTGCGATTATGCCAGAGATTCCTCTGTTAAAGCAATTGCCAGTAGAAGTAGTAGAGCTTCGAAATCCTGGACCACCAAGATATATCTATTTGGCACAGATAAGAGGTGGCTACCAAGCACCGATTGTTAAAAAGTTCGTAGAATTTGTAAAGAAAAATACCTATTTATAAATGTGTTCCATGTTTTCTAACAAATTGAATAAAATTTCTAGCAGCAGGAATGAGGTAGCGGTCCTTTTGATAGGCAAGATAAACCATATGCTGAAGTGGAGAATCTTCTAAATGTAAGATGGCAACATTGCGTTTGTGAATGATATCTACATCAGCAACTAAGGCAATACCAAAATCTTCTGCTACTAAAGCAGCAATCGATAGTTCATCGGGGCATTCATATCTCATTTTTAAGTTTAAATTATAAGAAACACGGATTTTATTTGTAAATTGACCAAGACCGGAGGTTTTATCATAGCCAATTAGGGTATAGTTTTCTAAATCTTCTAAATAAATAGCAGATTTCGTTGTAAGAGGGTGGTCTGGTGGGGTGATGACAACCATTTCTTGTTTAATAATCGGAATAAATTGGATATCGGGTTCATTTTCAACATAGGAACAAAACGCAATATCAAATTTATCATTCTTAATGCCATCAATCATTTCTTCGGTGTGGAGTTGATGAAAATTAAAGTTAATATCTTGGTTTTTTTCATTATTTAAAAATTGATGTACAAGTTTAGGAATATATTCGTTGGCAAGTGGAAATACATAAGCAATATCAACATAGCCTTGGTTATTCGATAATTGTTTCATGCGGTTTTTGGTAATTTCAATTTCATCTAAAATTCTATCTACATGTTCTAAAAAAATTTTACCGTATTTTGTAAGACGTACATTACGGCCTTCTTTTTCAAAAAGAAGAATACCAAGTTCTTCTTCAAGTGTATTCATAGAATGACTAAGGCTTGGTTGGGAGATACTAAGTGTATTGGCAGCCTGACGAAAATGTTGTAGTCTAGCAATGGTTTGAAAGTAGACGAGTTGATTTAAAGTCATGATTTCCTTATCCTTTCTTTTTTGTGTTTAGTGTAACACATTTGATAGAAAAAAACTATCAAAAAACCGAAAAACATATATTAGAACTATCACTTGTTTTGAGGTATAATGAGGTCAGTGAGGTTGTTAACGAATTAACAAAGTAAAATTAAAAATTTTTCAAAAGCAAAGGAGATTATTACTATGGCAGAAAGAATTACAGGACACACAGAACTTATTGGACTTATGGCTTATCCTATTAGACATTCTAGTTCTCCAGCAATGCATAATGAAGCATTTGCATATTTAGGACTTGATTACGCATACTTAGCATTCGAAGTAGATAACTCTACATTAGAAGATGCTGTTAAAGGTATCCGTGCATTAAAATTGGTTGGTTCTAACGTATCTATGCCAAATAAAACCGTTGTACACAAGTATTTAGATGAATTATCACCAGCAGCAAAATTATGTGGAGCTGTTAATACCATTGTAAATGATAATGGTAAATTAGTAGGTCACATCACAGACGGTATCGGATATATGCAGTCATTAAAAGATTACGATATCGATGTAATTGGTAAGAAGATGACAATCACTGGTGCCGGCGGAGCTGCAACAGCAATTGAAATTCAGGCAGCACTTGATGGTGTAGCAGAAATTTCTATCTTCAATATGAAAGATAAATTCTGGGGTAATGCAGTAGAAACTGTTGAAAAAATCAACAGCCAGACAAATTGTAAAGCAACTTTATATGATTTAGCAGATTTAGATGCTCTTAGAAGAGAAATTGATAGTTCTTACCTATTTGCTAATGCAACTGGTGTAGGTATGAAACCATTAGAAGGAAAAGCTTGTATCCCAGATAAATCTTTCTTAAGACCTGACTTAATTGTAACGGATACGGTATATGCTCCAGCAGAAACTGAACTTCTTCGTATGGCAAAAGAAGTAGGATGCAAATGCATGAATGGTTTTGGTATGATGTTATTCCAGGGTGCAGCAGCATTTAAACTATGGACTGGAAAAGAAATGCCAATCGAACACATGAAAGAAGTATTAGGAATTAAATACGAATAAAATTAGGAGAAGGGATTATGAATAAGAAATATTTGCCAACCGCGTTGATTCTATATTTAAACTATTTTATTCATGGTATTGGATGCTCTATTTTAAGTCAGCAGGTTGTAAAAGAAACCTTAGCAGCACAATGGGGTATTGAAAGTGTTATGACAGTTACCGCAGTTGCAGCAGCACTTGGTCTTGGACGTTTGATTTCCTTACCATTTGCAGGACCATTATCTGATCGATTAGGTCGTAAGATTTCTGTATTAATTGGTGTTGCATCTTATGTAATATTCTTTATGGGAATTGCATTTTCACCAAGCGTACAAATCGCTTATGTAGCAGCCGTTCTTGGTGGTATCGCAAACTCTTTCTTAGATACTGCAACTTATCCAGCAGTAACTGAAATTATTAATAAGTATACTGGTATTGCAACAATGGGAATTAAATTATTTATTTCAATTTCTCAGTTATTAATGCCATTCTTCTTAGGTGTAGTAGCAGGAACTTCTATGTCTTATTTAACACTTGCAATTGTAGCAGGTATTGCAATCGCAGTACTTGGTGTATTAGCAATCTTTGCACCATTCCCTACAACTGCTAGTGCTGGTAAGAGTGAATCCTTTATTAGTAGCTTAAAGAATGCAAACTTCTCATTAGAAAGTGTTGCATTAATTTTAATTGGTTTTACTAGTACAGCAACTTTCCAGTTATGGTTAAACTGTGCTCAAACTTTTGGTAAAGAAGTAGCTGGAATCCCTTCTGAATCTGTATCTGTTATGCAGACTTACTATTCAGCAGGAACTTTAGTTGCACTATTTATAACCAGTATTTTAATCACGAAATTTAAACAGGTACGTTTCCTTGTAATCTACCCAGCAATTTCAGTAGTGATGTTAGTATTAGTTTATTTAATCAAATCTCCAACGATTTGTTATATCGGTGCATTTGTAATTGGTTATTCGGCAGCAGGTGGTGTACTTCAGATGGCAACAGCAACTGTTAATGATTTATTTGCCAATATTAAAGGAACGATCACCAGTTTAGTTATGATTGCATCTAGTTTATGTAACTATACCATTTTAAGTGCAGCTGCTAAAATGACAGCAACAAGCGTAATCGTAATGAATATTGTAATTACCGTAATCGGTGTATTACTTGCAATTTTCGTAAATATGCGTTATGGTACTTTATTAAAGAAAGCAAATGAATAAGAGGAGGAAAATCATGAATCCAGTAGTAGTTAGAAATGTAAAAATTGGCGAAGGAATTCCTAAGATTTGTGTTCCTATTGTTGGTGTAACAAAGGAAGATATTATAAACGAAGCAAAAAACTTTGACAGTATTCCAGTAGATGTTGTAGAATGGAGAGTAGATTGGTTCGAAGGTGTTTTTGATTTCGAAAAAGTAAAAGATGTATTAGTAGACTTAAGAGCTGCGTTAAAAGAAACTCCAATTTTATTCACTTTCCGTACCTCAAAAGAAGGTGGAGAAAAAGCAATTGAACCAGAAGCTTATGCAACTTTAAATAAAGAAGCTGCTAAAAGTGGATATGTAGATTTAGTAGACGTTGAAGCTTTTACAGGAGATGAAATCGTAAAAGATATCATTGCAGGTGCACATGAATACGGCGTAAAAGTTGTAGCATCTAATCATGATTTCCACAAGACACCATCACAGGAAGAAATTGTAGCAAGACTTCGTAAAATGCAAGAATTAGGAGCAGATATTCCTAAGATTGCAGTAATGCCACAGAGTAAAAAAGATGTACTTACTTTATTATGTGCAACCGAAGAGATGGCTACAAATTATGCAGATCGTCCAATTATTACGATGTCAATGGGTGGAACGGGCGTAATCAGTCGTGCATGTGGAGAAGCATTTGGTTCAGCACTTACCTTTGGTGCTGCTAAGAAAGCTTCTGCACCTGGACAGATGGGCGTTCATGACCTTGAAACCGTACTAGGTCTGTTACACAAAAGTATGTAAGCAAGGAGAACGGTAATTTGAAGAAAGTTTTGCTCTGGTTAAATGACAATCTAGAAGAATTCTTAATGGTAGTATTTTTAGGAGCAATGACTTTGATTATGGGAGTGCAGGTGTTCTCACGTTATGTGTTGAGCACCTCTCTTTCGTGGTCGGAGGAATTGACCAGATACATCTTTATCTGGGCAGGTTTTCTAAGTGTTAGTTATTGTACTAAAAAATGCATTTCTATTAAAATTGAGCAGTTCGTAGCAATATTCCCAAGACGAGGAAAAGCAATTTTTAAAGTAGTCAATCATACATTTGAATTGATGTTATTTTTGTATCTTTTACCATTTGCTTGGAAATATTTTTTATCTGCAATTATTAGCGGACAGACTAGTCCTGCGTTAAATTTGCCAATGTATTATGTACAAGCAGCTCCACTTGTGAGCTTTATACTTGTAGCATTTCGCATTGCACAAAGATGGTGGATTGAATTAAATGTTGCATTAGGAAAGAAGGAAGGGGTGAAGTAGATGTCAGCAGTTATTGTATTTATTTTATTTGTTATATGTCTTGTTATTGCAATTCCGGTATCTATTTCACTAGGAATCGCATCCGTTCTTCCTGGAATCTTTGATGCGTCTTTTACCGCAAGTGCAACCTATGTCATTCGTTCAATGGTAGGAGGGCTTGATAGTTTTCCACTTTTAGCAGTTCCGATGTTTGTACTTTCCGGAATCATTATGGCAAAAGGTGGAATTTCTAGAAAGCTCTTTGATGTATTTGCCTATTTTCTAGGAAAGATGACCGCAGGAATGCCTTGTGCAGTCATTGTTACTTGTCTATTCTATGGAGCCATTTCTGGTTCAGCTCCAGCAACCGTTGCAGCGGTAGGAAGTATGACAATTCCAATTTTAGTAGAGCTTGGATATGATAAGAAATTTGCAACCGCAGTTGTTGCCGTTGCTGGTGGACTTGGCGTTATTATTCCACCAAGTATTCCTTTTATTATGTATGGAATGGCATCTGGCAGTTCGGTTAGTGACTTATTCTTAGCAGGAATTATTCCAGGAATTATTATTGGAGGACTTTTAATGGTTTACTCCATCTACTATTGCAAGAAACATGGAGAAGATAAGGAAAAGATTTATGAAGTAGTTGGAAAACTTCATGAAAAAGGACTGTTAAAGGTATTAAAGGAAAGCTTCTTTGCACTCCTTAGCCCGATTATTATTCTAGGTTGTATTTATTCAGGGGTAGCTTCTCCAACAGAAGCCGCAGTAATCTCTGTATTTTATGCATTAATTGTTAGTTTATTTGTTTATCATAGCATTCAGGTAAAGGATATTTGGTCTATTATGGTAGAAGCAATCAGAACCTTTGCACCGATTCTTTTTATCTTAGCAACTTCGGTAGCATTTTCTCGTGTGCTTACCCTAATGCAAATTCCTCAAAGTGTGAGTGAATGGATATTAACTCACTTTACCAATCCAGTTGTTTTATTGCTTGTACTCAATGTCTTCTTATTAATCGTAGGAATGATTATGGATACAACACCAGCAATTTTAATTTTAACACCAATTTTACTTCCAATTGTAACACAAATCGGAGTAGACCCGATTCACTTTGGAATTATTATGGTTGTCAACCTAGCAATTGGTTTTGTAACTCCTCCAATTGGTGTAAACTTGTTTGTGGCAAGTTCACTAACGGATATTCCTGTTGTAGAAATTGCAAAAAAAGCAATGTCTATGATCGTATACTTTTTAATTGCATTGTTACTGATTACTTTTATTCCTCAAATTAGTTTGGCTTTAATATAGGAGGTGTAT